>NZ_BDGT01000053.1 GCF_001748285.1 Thermogemmatispora onikobensis
GACTGTAGCCCGGGGCGAGCACAACAAAGGCCTTGACAATCTGCCCTCGGACCTCATCAGGGCTGCCAACAACTGCAGACTCAGCAACGGCAGGATGCTCCTTGAGAGCGCTTTCAACTTCGAACGGCCCAATGCGATAGCCAGCACTGATGATGACGTCGTCGGCTCTGCCCACAAACCAGAGATAGCCGTCTTCGTCGCGATAGGCACGGTCGCCGGTGATGTACCAGTCGCCACGGATGGAGGCCGCGGTCGCATCGGGATTGCGCCAGTACTCCTGGAAGAGCCAGCGCGGGCGCTCAGGCTTGATGCGCACGGCGATATCGCCCTCAGCACCAGGAGGCAGCTCGTTACCTTCGTGATCGATGACGGCCACGTCGAAGCCCGGCGAGGGTTTGCCCATCGAGCCAGGTCTGACCTCCAGCGGCGGAAAGTTGCCGCAGAGCAGCACGGTCTCGGTCTGTCCGTAGCCGTCGCGGATGGTCATGCCGGTGGCTTCTTGCCATTGGCGAATGACTTCCGGGTTCAATGGCTCGCCAGCGCCAACACAGTGGCGCAGGGCCCGGGGTGGGTGCTCCTTGAGATAGGTGAGCGGCTCCTCCAGGACCAGCATGCGGTAAGCAGTGGGCGGAGCACACAGGACGGTGATCGGGTAGCGCTGGAGCAGCTCCAGGGTCTCCAGGGGATTGAATTTGCCACGGGCGTCCTGGACGAAGACGGCGGTGCCCATGACCCAGGGACCAAAGAAGTTGCTCCAGGCCCATTTCGCCCAGCCTGTTTCACTGAGGTTCCAGAGCAGGTCGTCCTCATGCAGGTCGAGCCAATATTTGCCAGTGATGGTGTGGCCAAGCGGATAGCTGGCCTGGGTGTGCAGGACCATCTTGGGGTAGCCGACGGTGCCCGAGGTGAAGTAGACCAGACAGGGGTCGTCGCTGCGCGTTTTGGGACCGTTGAAGTCGGGGGAGGCCGCCGCTACGATTTCGTGGTAGCTGGTCCAGCCGGGACGAGCCTGGCCATCGACCAGGATGGCCTGCTTGACAGTGGGACACTGCCCCCGGACCTGATCAAATTTCTCTGCGCCTTCGCGGTCGGTGATCAGGCCCTGGGCCTCAGCCACTTCGGCGCGATATTGGAGATCTTTGCTGGTGAGCAGGGTGGTGCAGGGGATAAAGATGACGCCGAGCTTCATCAGACCCAGAACACTTTCCCACCATTCGGGAAGGCGCGGCAGCATGACCAGCACGCGATCGCCTTTTTTGAGGCCGAGGGCGGCAAAGGCATTGGCAGCCCGACTGGAGCGCTCGGCAAATTCGGCAAAGGTGATCTGCCGCTCTTCTCCCTGCTGACCGAGCCAGTGGACGGCGATTTTCTGGGGATCTTGCGCCCATTTGCCAATGATGTCGACGGCGAAGTTGAAATACTCGGGGACGTCGATGTGGAAGGCACGCCGCTCGACTTCGTAGTCGACCATGTTGGGGGTTCGCGAGACGGTCATTGTGAAGCCTCCTTTGTGCTGTAGAGCGCTCCTCTGACGGCGCTGTCAGAGGTGTGGGCCAGTGCTAAACGCTTGTGCTCTCTTTCCCTATGATACCATACGTCTGGCGAGAGGCTATAATAAAACCTGATCTTTATTGTTGGGGCTGATCGATAGCCTCTCCATCTGGCGTATCAGTCAGCGATTATCAGGAGGCACTTTGCGACTCTTCGTCTTTTTTACTCCCCAGGCGATTTTGACCGAGCGGGCCCAGACCGGCGATGTCTACATTGTGATCGATCTGATTCGCGCAACGACGACGATGACGGTGATGCTGGAGCGCGGAGCCAGGCGCGTGTTGGTGGCTGAGTCAATCGAGCAGGCACAGGCTGGCGCCGCTTACCGGCCCGGTCGCGCTCTCTGCGGCGAGCGCAATGTGCGCCGCATCCCCGGCTTCGATTATGGGAATTCGCCACGCGAGTTCGCTCAGTTGGATCTGCAGGGCCGCGAGCTGATCATGACGACAACCAATGGCACCCGCGCTTTCCATGCCTGCCCACCTGAGACGATCCGCCTGGCTGGCTGCTTTCGCAATGCTCACGCCGTGACCTCGGCGGCTCTGCGGCTGGCTAGCGCTCACGATCGCGATATTGCCCTGGTCTGTGCAGGTGAGTTCGGCTATTTTGCGCTCGACGATGCGGTCTGCGCCGGCTACCTGGCCGCCGAGCTGCTCCGCCAGGCTGGCCACGCTTTGACCCCCCACGGGAGCGTTCTGGCTGCCACCGCTATCTATGAGGCCTATAAGCCACCGCGCGTGCTGGAGTGCAGCGAGTCGGCTTTGACAGTCGTGAAGGCCGGCGTGATCGATGATCCCCCTTTCTGCGTGGAGATCGATCAGAGCACAGTTGTGCCGGCGGTCTCCGGTCGCGAGGAGGAGACCGGCCTGCTGATCATCGAACCGCTCCCTCTCTGAGGTCTCCCGCTCCGGGTCGCTTTCTGGCCTCGCCTGCCCAGGCGCGGGCTGATAGAATGGCGGCCCGGGGTCTCGTGGGAGGGAGCCCAGTACTTCTACTGAGACCGCTCACCGCCTGCTCTCCCGACTGAGGCTCTTGCCGCTCGCTCAAGCCTCCTCTCTCCGCTTGCGAAGCCTCGTCACTCCCCTCTCCCTTTCGCTTCAGCCCTCTGAGGCTGGCTGACACTCTCTCGGGACTTGATCCGTGTAAAAGGTGATATCGGTAGCGACCCAACAGCGATCGGAGTATCTTCACCAACAGAGGGAATACCCTCGTTATTGTCTACAAGGTAGCTTTAGCGAGAGGAGGAGAAAATTCATATGGTAACGGGTTTTGTTCTGGCGAGCGTGCTGGGCACGTTGTGGGCCTGGATTGTCTGGATCATCATCGGTGGCCTGGCTGGAGCGATCGCCGACCGCCTGGTGCAGGGCGATCAGCTTGGCATCCTGGGCAACATTATCGTCGGCATCATTGGCGGTCTTCTGGGCGGTGCCATCCTGGGCGCCCTCGGTATTACGGTCAGTGGCATCTTCTGGACGTTCGTCACCGCCCTACTAGGCGCGATCATTCTGCTGGTCATCGTCAAGGCCGTGACTGGCGGGCGGGGCCTTGGTGGCAAGCGCCCCACCGTCTGATGCGCCTCTTGCTCTTCGTCTCCTTGCCTCGGCAGACTTCCAGGCCGAGCCGCAACAGTCTCTCTTCAGCGGGCTAGCCACAGATGCTAGCCCGCTTTTTTTGAGGGACTCCACGGGGCAAGAGCGGTCTCGCTCAGATGGTCTGCTCCTCGGCTGTGCGATGAAACTGCTCGGCGTAGAGGCGGGCGTAGAGTCCCTTACGCTGTAGCAGCTCTTCATGGGTGCCCCGCTCGACAATTTCTCCTCGGTCCAGGACGAGAATGGTGTCGGCGGAGAGGATGGTCGAGAGCCGATGGGCAATGGCCAGCGTGGTGCGCCGCTGCATGAGCGGCTCCAGAGCGGCCTGAATGAGGCGCTCGGAGTGCGTGTCGAGAGCGCTGGTGGCTTCGTCCAGGATCAAGATGCGTGGATCTTTGAGGATGACGCGCGCAATGGCGATGCGCTGCTTCTCACCGCCAGAGAGCTTGTAGCCGCGCTCCCCAACCAGGGTGTCGTAGCCGTCCTCTAGCTCCATAATACGGTCGTGAATGGCTGCCGCTCTGGCGGCGGCAATCATCTCTTCTTCGCTGGCCTCGGGCCGCGCATAGAGCAGGTTTTCGCGAATGGTAGCATTGAAGAGGTAGGTCTCCTGGGTGACCATGCCAATCAGTTCGCTCAGGGATTGCTGGGCAATGGTCCGCACATCGTGGCCATCGATGAGGATGCTGCCTTCGTCAACGTCGTAGAGACGGGCGAGCAGATAGGTGATGGTGGTCTTGCCGGCTCCGCTTGGTCCCACGAGGGCCACCAGCTGCCCCGGCTCGATAGTGAAAGAGATATGGCTGAGCGCCGGACGCTCCTCGGGAAAGTCCGCCTCTGCAACCGGCGAGGCCACTCTTCCGTTGTGCTTCTCGTTGGCTTCTCCCGGTGCGGCTCCAGTTCTCTCCCACGGCGCATCTTCTTTCCGGTAGCTGAAGGAGACGTTTTCAAAGCTGATGGCCCCCCGCACCTGCTCAGGCTTGAGCCGGAGGGCGTCGGGCCGGTCCGCGATCTCGATCGGGAGATCAAGATATTCGAAGATACGATCAAAGAGGGCAAGAGCGCCCTGGATGTCCACTTGAATGTTGAGCAGCTGGCCGACCGGGAAAAAGAGCCGGCTCTGCAGAGTGGTGAAGGCAACGATGGCCCCCAGGGTAATGGCCTGGTGCGGGTCGAAAATGGCTTGTAAGCCGGCCACCAGGTAGACGACCGCCGGTGTGATCGAGAAGAAGGTGCCGACGAACATGAAGAACCAGCGCCCGATCATTTGCTGGCGAATTTCCAGGTCGGAAAGACGCTGGTTCTCCTCTTCAAAGCGCTGCTGGGCCAGCTTCTGCCGGCCAAAGGTCTTGATGAGCAGGATGCCGCTGACGGAGAGGGTCTCTTGCATGAGGGCGCTGAGAGAGGCCATGCTCTTCTGCGTCTCTTTGCTCGTCAGGCGGCGGACGTTGCCGACTTTGTAGGTGATCCAGAGGAAGAGCGGCAATAGTCCCAGCGAGATGATGGTCAGCAGCGGGCTGATAATGGCCATAGCAATGATGGTTGAAAGGGCTGTGGAGAGGTTGGCGACGATGCTGGTGGCTGTGCCTGTGACGACGTTTTCTATACCGCCAACGTCGTTGGCGAGCCGCGACTGAATTTCTCCAGTGCGGGTGGTCGTGAAGAAGCGCAGCGACATCTGTTGCAGGTGCGCATAGAGGCGATTGCGAAAGTCGCGCATGACGCGCTGCCCAACCAGGTTGCTGAGATAGCTCTGGCCTACGCCGATGACTCCGCTGACAACAGGGGTGATGAGCATGATGCTGACGAAGATGATGAGCAGCGTGAGGTCACGCTTGCCTATGGCATCATCAAAGATGAAGCGGATCATCAGGGGATTGATCAATCCCAGCAGGGTCGTCAGGATGATGGCTATGAGCATGAGGGCCACTTGCCCTCGATAAGGCCGGAAGGCCGCGATGACTCGACCGAGCGTTCGCCGGTCGGTCTTGCGCCCTGCGCGCTCCTGCTCATCAAGATAGGTTCGCAGATCTCCACCCATGCTGTGACCGTGTGCTGCCATTGTTGTCGCTGCTCCTTGTTTGCTCCTTTGGCTGAGATGTGTGCTGTGAATAGGCCCCCCGCACCGCTCCCCGCTCGCCACCTTGCTGTATTGGGAGAGTATAGCACAGGGCCAGAGCATCGACACTGGTCAGGAGAACAGTTCTGTTTGTCGGGATGGTCAGTCTCTGTTGCTTTGTTTGAGCCTGCAATGCTGTTGCTTATCTTGTGTATCATTACACAAGCTAACAAAAGAACCTGATAAAAGGTCCTTTTGTTTTCCAGATACCCTCCTTTTGTTTGATAGAATCTCGCCAGGTTCGTCTATATAGTAGCAACACAAGGGCTGGCCAGGACGAGACGGCCCGCTTCCTCTGATCAGTGCCTGCTTGCCATGACCGTCTCGCTCTGGCTGCCTGTTGCTCCTTAGCACTGGCTAGCGAGCTTGCCAGTCCGTAAGCAAGCGCCAGGCGAAGACAAAGACGGGAGCCGCTGCTCGCCACCTGATCGGAGACAGGCAGGCGAAGAAGAGCAGAGGCGCCAGCAGTGGTAGAAGGAAGGACGTGGTATATGGCGAGGAGGGAAGCATCCCCTGATGCATGTCGAGATAGCCCACGCCGCGCTGAAACTGGCCAGGGCCGGTCAGGGCTGCAGCGTTGTGCTGCAGCGTGATCGGTGGCCCTGGGTCAGAAGGCTGGCCGCCTACCAGGAGCTGCAGAAGAGGAGGCGGCCAGAGCCAGAGGGAAGGCAGAGCCAGAATCTATCTCCAGGCCCAGCAATCGCGCTTTTCCCTGGTCTCTTCAGTGGGTAGTCAGACCTGGCCATCTCATTTATGAACGCAATTTTTTGCATTGATTACTTTGATGCATTGTTGTTCCCCGCTTGCACCAAGCCGGGGTTTTGGTTGGATGATTTGCTCACAGCCGAGGGCAGCCTTGGGCCGGTCCAGGCGCCGGGTTCAGCGTTTGAGCGCTTTTCTGATGTCTCAGCTCGTACCTCTCCTGCGGAGGGAAGGGAGAAACCTGACGCCCAGGCGCCCAAGCGTTGCGTGAAGTTCACAGCCAGCGGCACCGCTCCTATCCATGTATGCAGGGTGAGAGGAAGGCTACGCTGGTAGAAGAAGGTCACATCATGGAGTTTCCACAAATCATCAGAAACATTGTGGTTTCTCGGGCCATTCATGCTCTGGAGCAGATGGGATATCTCTATCAGGATGCTTCAGCCGAGGGAGCAGGCAATTACGATATTACCGGGCGCGGCAGCGCCGAGGAGGTGGTTCTGCTTGAGCCTCTTCGTGCAGCGCTGCAGCGCTTGAATCCCGGAGCCAGCGCGGAGCAGATTGCCCACCTCTGCGCGCTCCTGACACGTGATCGCAGTGGGCTGCATCCGCTGGCTGCGAATCGCGAGATCTATCATCTGCTGCGCGAGGGGGTAGCCCTGAGCGACGAGGGGCAGTCAACTGTCCTTGTGAAAGCCCAGCCAGGTCGTCGACGCGCCAACGGCCTGGCCTCAGCTGCGGCTCTGAGTAGGGAGGGTGGTGAAGCGCCGACCCTGCGTCTCATCGATTGGCAGCATCCCGCGGCGAACGACTGGCGGCTGATTTCGAACTATTGGGTACAGGGGCGCTGTGGTCAGCACTGCCTTCCCCTGGTCGGCTTCGTCAACGGTCTTCCTCTTCTGCTGTTCGTCATCGGCGTTGAGCCGCTTGAGCAGCTCTATCAGAGCTATCTGCATTGTTATCGCAGCGACTTGCCACAGCTGGTGTGGTATAACGCCCTGGTGCTTCTCTCCAATGGTCCTTTGAACCGCGTGGGCAGCATTGACAGCCTCTGGCCGCAGTTGACTCCCTGGAAGCGTGCTCAGGGCGAAGATGAGCCAGAGGATTGCTCGCTAGAGACAGCGCTCTATGCGACCTGTCACCCCGAGCGTCTGCTTGATCTTGTCGAGCACTTCACGCTTTTCTTGACAAAGCCACGACCTGGCAAGGTTGTCGCACGCAATCATCAGTATCTGGCGACGAATGCAGCCTATGCCCGTCTGCGCGAGAGTGGGGCCTTACGGGGCCGCCTGGGGATGCTCTGGCAGGCGCATGGCAGCGGCAAGAGCTATACGCTGGCCTTTCTCCTGCAGAAGGTGCTGCGCCAGGGCCAGGGGTCGAGGCCCACCTGCCTGCTGGTGATGGGGCACGAGGACCTGTGGCGCCAGCTAGTACGCTCGCTGACGGACTGCGGCCTGCTGGCGAGTGAGGCCAGGCCGGCCCCGGTGCCGGTGACGACTCCAGGCGAATTGCAGCGCGTGCTGGAGCAGTCAACGTCGGAGCGCTCGCAGCCAGGTCGTTCCGCCCCTCTCCCTCTCTATTGCGCTCTGCCTTCGGCTTTTGAAAGCGCTGAGCCGCTTTCGCTACGCACGGATCTGCTGGTGCTGGTCGATGAGCTGCAGACCTGCACGCTGGAGCAACTGCAGCGGATGCGTCAGGCGCTGCCGGCGGCGGCTTTTCTCGGCTTGACGGCCACTCCCGCCAGCGAGGAGCAGGAGCCGGCCCTGCGCAGCCTCTTCGGTCCTTACCTTAGCTCCTATGCCTGCGCTCAAGCGCTCGCCGATGGCACTATTTTGCCGGTTTACTACGAGGATCGGAGCGCCTTGCTGGGTGCGCAGACTCCGCCTGGTTTCGCCGAGGCCATGCAGCAGCTCGCCGAGGCTGCCGGTCCTTGTAGCGAATATCAGGAGGAGCTGGCTCAGCGCCTGCGCACCCCCTATGCGCTGCTGACCCATCCTGAGCGCCTCGATCTGGTGGCCCGCGATCTGGTCGAGCATTGGCTGGCCCGGGGCTATCGCGCCAAAGCTCTGGTGCTCACGCTCGATAAGATCACTGCCGTGCGCCTCTATAACCGGGTGCGCTCTTTCTGGGAGCGCCTGCTGCGCCGGCTGCAGCGGGAGCGAGATGAAACCTTCGATTGGCGCCACCGCGCTCTGCTTGACGAGCGCCTGGCCTACTACCGGGCGACAGAGATGGCCGTGCTCGTCTCTCCGTCTCCCGATGACTATCGCCGCTTCTCCGACTTCAATGATAGGCCGGGCCGCGTCTACTGCGAGACGGTCGAGATCCGTTCCCATCACGAACGCCTGCATCGAGAGGATCTGGTCGCTCGCTTCCGCGAGGCGAACGATCCGCTTCGCCTGGTCTTTAGCTGCGATCCCTGGCTGGCAAGTCTGGCCACCCCGGCGCTGGCGACCCTCTATCTCGATCGCCCTTTGCAGGGTCCAATGCTACTGGCCGCTCTGACTGCCGTCAATCGTGTGCACGATGAAGAGAAGATCTGTGGGCTGGTAGTCGACTACCTCGGTCACTGGCCGGCGCTCTCGGCGCTGCAACAGCGCTCCGCCCGGGCCGCTGAGCGCCTGCTCCCTCAGTCACGGCACGCTCGCCGTCGCCCCAGCCGCGAACCGCCCGAACCGCGCGAATCTCCCGTCGCCGAGATGGGCGCAATTCTAGAGAAGCGCCAGCTGGTGGCGGAGCTGGAGAAGGCGCTCGGGGAGACGCTGGATTTCTGTGGCCGCCACGGCGTCGAGATCAGCACGCTGTTGGCCGCCAGCGAGGAGCAGCGGCTCGCAGGGGCTGCCCGTCAGGCCGCCGATCGCCTGCTCAAGGGGAACGATCTGCGTCAGGCCCTCTTCGCTCAGGTGAAGCGCATCGAGGCGCTCTACGCCGCCCTGCTACCCGATGAGGCAGCGCCTCGCTTCACAGGAGCAGTCAAAGCCCTGGGACTGGTGGCCCGTGTTATGCGCCGCGCGCAGCGCTGCCGCAGCCTGGACGAACTGTTCGATCGTCCACGCGCCCAGGCCGGGCTGGTGGCCGAGGAGAGCCTGAGCGAGTCGGGACCCTCAGAGAGCGGTAAGCCTTCGCTGACCAGCCTGGATCTGCAGCGCGTGAGCTTCTCGCGCCTGGCAACGCTCTTCAAAAAGAGCCGGACACCCCTGCTGAAGGCCGAGCAACTGCGCAGTCTTTTGAGCTGGAATCTGGAGCTTATGAGCAGCCATCAGCCGCGCTGCGCTGAGGCACTGGCGCGCCTGCAAGAGCTGCAGCGCACATACGAGAGCGGACAGGCTCCCTGGGAGCAGTATCCCGCTGAGCTGCTGCGCTTCGTGCGCTCCTTGCTTGAGCCTTCCACTATCGCGAGACGCGGGCCAGGCGAGGGAGAAGCAGAGCCACGCCCACGGCAGCGGTCTGGCGGCCCTCAGCCCAAAACCAGAGGCCCGGCTAAGGGCGACGACCAGCGTCCCCCGGACCAGCGGGGCCCGGCCAATCCTTTGGCAGAGCACTGACGGCGCCCGCCCCGGCGGTCGCCCGGTCGGACGGTCGGCGTCTTCAGGATCTGTTCTTTCCTCTCCTCTCTCTGGTTGAGCCGCTCGCCGCGCCAACCGGGTCCTGCTCTCGACCCTGGCGGACGCGACGGGCGGCTTGCTCCCTTTCGTCTTGCTGTTCCTCCCTCGGCTGCGCTTAGTGGGTGTGCTCGATTCCCTGGGCCGGTCCCTCTAGCAACAGGAGACCGTAGATACGACGCTCGACAGCCTCAATGACTTCTTTGAGGATGAGGCTGGCCTGGCGATCACCGGCTACTTCCGCTAGCCGCTCATAGGTCTCGTAGGAAGGGACAGCGTCGCGCTCGCCGGCCCGCAGCGCCTGCGCATACTCCTGGGCTAGCTGAGCCTTCAACTGCTCAATCTCCTGGTCCGTCTCGGGCTGCTCAACACAACGCTTCTCTTCATGCCATTCTCCGCTGCCAGACATGGCGTTCTCCTTCCTGCACTGACGCTGGCCCGGCTCAGTTCGGCCTCCTGACCAGACATCGCCGGCTCAGCTTTGTCCACTGGCTATATAGCAGATGAGCCTATGATTTTAATGCTAGCATATAGAGATAGCTTTTATAGCTATCTCTATAGAGCTTACCTCTACAGTGTATACCACGTTGTCACTGCTGTCAAGTCTGGGAATCTGCTACACTCCCTCTAAGCACATGGCTATAGGGCACTGGCATGATACGTCTGCGATTAAGAGAGATAGCTGAACAGAAGAACATCAGTATGAGTCAACTAGCGAAGCTAGCAGATGTTGATTACCGGACCGTGCGGAAAATTTTCCGCGATCCGAGCGCTATCATAGACTCGGACACCTTAGACAAGCTTTGTTGGGCCTTAGAGGTAACGCCGGCGGAACTCATCTATTATGAGCCGACGCCGCCCCTGATCTGGCAGAAGCGGATGGGGCTAGCGGGGGAGGAGCAAGCACGGCACGAGATAGAGGAGGAAGAGCAGGAGAGAGATCGCAAGCCGCAGTAGAAGCGCGATCTGAGCTGAGCCATGAGCAGCAGCGAGGAGTGTAAAGATGGCGACGCCGATAAAGCTCTTCTACGTATATGCGCGGGAAGACCGTCCCTTTCTGGAGCGGCTAGAGCAGCACCTGGCCCTGTTGGAGCGTCAGGGTTTGCTGGCTGCCTGGCACGATGGTGCCCTCTTGCCGGGCAGCGACTGGCGGCGGGTCATTCGCCAGCAACTGGAGCAGGCTCAGCTTATCCTACTGCTGGTTAGTCCTGCCTTTATGGCCTCTGACTATTGCTACGGCGTTGAGATGCAGCGCGCTTTAGAGCGTCAGCGGCGAGATCAGGCCCAGGTCGTACCAATCCTGCTGCGGCCTGTAGTCTGGGAAGGCGCCCCTTTCGCCCACCTGCAGGTTCTACCTGCTAATGCCCGGCCCATCTCGACCTGGGCCAACCAGGACGCCGCCTTTGCCGAAGTTGTCGGGGGGCTGCGGCGCGTCATCGCCTACCTCATGGAGCAGGAAGACCAGCGCGTGTATAATAGAGCACAACAGCATGCTCACAGAAAGGGGTCGTCGTCCGTGGCCGCCGAGGTCCTGATCAGCACGCCCGCTGCACTCACGCCCACCTTACTCAAGCGGGCCATAGAGCGCTACCGCAAGCAGCTCCGCTCGTACGAGGGCTTCGCCACTCATGAACTGGCCCTGCGCACCGCCTTCCAGCGCCTGCTAGAGGAGACCGCCAGCGTAGTCAATCTCAAGCTGATTCCTGAGCAGACCCTGCCCAATGGCCTCCGTCCCGACGGGGTCCTGCGCGACGTCAACGAGTTCTTCATTCGTGGCCTCTGGGAGGCCAAGGCGCCCCATCTCGACCTCGAACGCGAAGTCCAGCGCAAAATCGAGACCGGCTATCCTCTGCGCAATACCCTCTTCGAGAACAGCCGGCAGGCAATCCTCTACCAGGACGGTCAGCGCCTCCTCTTCAACCTGGACGACGACAGCGAGCTGCGCGATCTCCTGACCCGCTTTCTCACCTACAGCGAGCCGCAGATTGCTCGCTTCGAGGCCGCCGTTGAGGAGTTTCAGGACCGCATTCCCGAGCTGGCGGCCCGCCTCCTGGAGATTATCCAGCAGGAAGCCACCCAGAACCGCGCCTTCATCGCGGCGCTCAACGACTTCACCACTCTTTGCCGCAGCAACCTCAACCCGCAGATCAGCCAGGCAGAAATCACCGAAATGCTCGTGCAGCACCTGCTCACCGAGCGCCTCTTCCGCACCGTCTTCGACAACCCCGATTTCGTCAGCCGCAACGTCATCGCCGCCCAGATCGAGCAGGTCATTCGCGCCCTGACCAGTCGCGCTTTCAACCGCCAGGAATTCCTCCGTTCGCTCGATCACTTCTATCTGGCCATCGAGGAGGCGGCGCGCAGCATCCGCGACTGGACCGAGCGCCAGCGCTTCCTCAACACGGTCTACGAGCGCTTTTTCCAGGGGTTCTCGGTCAGCAAGGCCGACACCTACGGCATCGTCTACACCCCGCAGGAGATCGTCGACTTCATGGTTGCCAGCGTCGACGAGGCCCTTCAGCGCGAGTTTGGCTGTTCACTGGCCACGCCCGGCGTGAAGATCCTCGATCCCTGCACCGGCACCGGTAACTTCGTGGTCAATATCCTGAAGCGTCTCCCCCGCGGCGCCCTGCGCCAGAAATACGCAGAAGATCTCTTCTGCAATGAGATCATGCTCTTGCCCTACTACATCGCTTCGCTCAACATCGAGCACGCCTACTATGAGCGCATGGGGGAATACGAGCCATTTCCGGGCATCTGTTTTGTCGACACGCTGGAGCTGGCCGAGCGGGTCAGCAGCAACGGCGGTACGGTGGTCACGCAGCCGCGGCTCTACTTCGTTGAGGAGAACACGCAGCGCGTGCTGCGCGAGAAAGAGGCCGACATCATGGTCATCATCGGCAACCCGCCCTACAACGTCGGCCAGAAGCGCGAGAACGAGAACAACAAAAATCGTCCCTACCAGCTCCTCGACCAGCGCATTCGCGACACCTATGTCCGCGATTCCCAGGCCACCAATCGCAACATGCTCTACGATGCCTATGTGCGCTTTTTCCGCTGGGCCAGCGACCGCCTGCGGGGTCGCGACGGCATCGTCTGCTTCGTCTCCAACAACTCTTTTATCGACCAGATTGCCTTTGACGGGATGCGCCATCACCTCCTCCAGGACTTCACCCACATCTACCATCTTGATTTGCATGGCAACGTCCGCCGCAATCCGCGCCTCTCGGGCACGACCCATAACGTCTTTGGCATCCAGGTTGGCGTCGGCATCACCCTGGCGATTCGCGCGGCCCATCAGCAGGAGCGCCGTCTCTCCTACTACCGCCTCCCCGAGGACTGGCGCAAAGAGGAGAAGCTGAACTTTCTACGCGAGAAGCGCAGCATGGGGCAGATCCCCTGGCAGCGGCTGCAGCCGGCCACGCCACGGCACTGGCTGGCTCCACAGTCGGCCCCCGAGTGGAGCACCTTCCTGCCGCTGGGCACCAAGGAAGGCAAACGAGCAGCAACATTTGAGAGAGAGAGCGATCACCTGACCATCTTTGCAGCCTATTCGCTTGGTATCCAGACAGGCCGTGACATCTGGGTTTATGACTTCGACCGCTCCCAACTGATCTCGAAAGTCCAGCAAATGATCGAAGTCTACAACAACGATCTTGCACACTGGCAACGGGCAAACAAACCTGCTGACCTCGATAGCTTTGTCAGCGCTGATGAGACAAAGATCAAGTGGAGCAGCCGCCTCAAAGAGTATTTCTTGCGCCAGGTTGAAGCTCGCTTCCAGGCCACTAGCATCCGCCGCGCCCTTTATCGCCCTTTCACCAGCATGTATCTCTATTTCGATCCCTTACTCAACCAGCGTCAAGGTCTGTGGCCCCGGCTGCTTCCCACCCCCGTCAGCGAAGAGGAGAACCGCCTCATCTGTGTCCCTGGCCCGGGCAACCGCAAGCCCTTTGGCTGCCTGGCCACCAATCATATAACAGATTTCGATCTGGCCTTCGAAAAGATCCAGTGCTTCCCCTTCTACGTCTACGGGAAAGACGGCAACCGGCAGGAGAACATCACCGATGGTGCCCTGGCCCTCTTCCAGCGCCACTACGGTTCCCAGGTCAGCAAATGGGACCTCTTCCACTACGCCTACGCCATCCTCCACCATCCCGCTTACCGAGAGCGCTACGCCGAGCGGCTCAAGTACGAGCTGCCGCGCCTGCCCCTGCTCAAGCGCAACGAAGCCTTCCGGGCCGCCGTCAGCCTGGGTCGGCAGCTGCTTGAGCTGCACATCCACTACGAGCGGGTTGACCCCTATTCGCTGCGCGAGATCGAAGACGAGCGCTTCAGCTACCGCGACAACCGCCGCGTCGAGCGCCTGCGTCTCAGCCCCGACCGGCGCGCCATCCAGGTCAGCCCTGGCCTCACCCTGGCCGACGTCCCGGAGGACTGTTTCCGCTACGTCCTGGGCCATCGTTCAGCGCTGGAGTGGGTGCTAGAGCAGTATCAGATCCGTCGCGACCCGCACAGCGGCATCGTCCTTGATCCCAACCGGCCCGACGACCCCGACTACATCGTGCGCCTGCTCAAGCAGGTCGTGACCGTCAGCCTGCAAACCCTGACCCTGGTGGAAGAACTCGAACAGGCGGTCACCCCCGAAGACTGGCAGGCCGCCTTTCCATCAGCCTGAAGCCGGAGCGGCGAAGCCCGCTCACCAATCTGCGGCTGGAGACGATCAGGCAGACGGCTTCTCGCCGATCGTCAGATAAACCTCCCAGCGCCGACTGCGCACCCGCTCCGCGCGACGACGCAGTCCATAGCGCTCCAGCGGAATGCGCCGCCCGAAAGGCGTCGCCGGCAGCTCCTCCGTCGTCAGCCCAGTCGTCTCATCGCGCTTCACCCGCACCACACGATGGCGCTCTTCTAGAGAAGAAGACCGCGGATAGAAGCCATAGACCAGCAGATGGACCAGCAACAACACAGGCTGCAACAGGCCGACCGGGAGCAGATTGGCCCCCTCCACCACCACCAGACGCCCACCCGGACGCAGCACGCGCGCCACCTCAGCGATGGTATCGGGGTCAAAAATATAGTCGGAAGGGAAAGTACTGACCACCGTATCAAAGGAGGCATCAGCAAAGGGGAGATGCTGGGCCTCGCCGAGCAGCACCTGACCTGGCTGACCAACCCGGCGCCGCTGCAAGGTTGCGCGCGCCGCCGCCACCATCTCCGGCGAGCGCTCAACCGCCATGCAGCGATAGCCCTGCTCACACAGATCGGCCAGCAGATCGCCCAGGCCACAGCCCAGCTCCAGCACGTCATGCCCCACCACGCGCGGCAAGACCAGCCGCTGCCAGACTCGCCACTGTCCCGCAAAAGGCACCGTGCTGGCAAAACGATAGAGATAGCGATTGCGATAGAGCGTCTCAAAGAGCACCTGGCGCAGACGCCCTCTCACACTCACAGCGCACCCGCCTTTGGAAAAATTTCCAGCAGATCGCTCAAATGCTCGATCATCAGATCGGGCTTATACTCCTCCACGTCGCTCGCCAGCAAAGCCAATGGATCGCTCCCCGGCCCCTGCACTGTCGAGAGCACGTAATCATCATCGGTCACGTGCAAGCCTGGGGGCAGATCTGGCGGGAGATCGCTGACCGCGCTCCCAACCGTGGGAGGAGAGAAGGACTCTGAATGCCCGAAAGAAACGCTGGTGCTGGCGCTGGCCGCCCCGGGTGCCACCAGCCGGGCCTGCAACGCCTCACGAACACGTGGCTTCGGCTTCCAGATCGCCAGCAGACCGAGGCGCTTGGCCCCGACGATATCGGAGCGCAGCGAATCGCCGACCATCGCCGCCTCAGAGGGAGAGACATTGAGCGCCCGGAGCGTGTGCAGGAAAATCGCGGGGTCGGGTTTGCGCACACCCAGATCGGCGGAAATAGCGATCGTCGCGGGCGCGAAGTACTCAAAGAGGCCAAAGGCCCGCAAATCCTCTTGAAAAGGAGGACCTCCCCAGAGGCGATTGGTCACCACACCAAGCAGGAAGCCACGCCGGCGCAACTCTGCCAGCGTCGAGAGCGCATCATCGTAAAGCAAGCGCGAATCGATAATGCGCACGCGCAGCGCCTCAAAGAGCGCCGCCCCAAGCTGCCGATCGATCTGACCCCAGCCCAGTTGAGCCAGCGTCTCCATCGCCACCTCGGCCCCATCCGGCTCATGGCTGGGATCACGCCGAATACGCGCCCGCGTCTGCGCATCAAAGGCGACGCGCAGCGACCGACCCAGCGTCAGATCATCCTGATCGGGAAGGCTGCACGACTCCAGGTGCGTCCGTAGGAGGGCGATCGCCTGACAATTTGCCGCGAACTCCAGGCGGCGCCAGGTCTCTAGGTCCTTCCGGTACCAGAGCGTATCGCCAAGATCAAAGAGCACGCAGCGAATGATGCGTCCCTTCACAAGCAAAAACCTCAAGTTGCTCTTCCCTTGAGCGGGGGTGCGGGCCGCCCCGCCTCTCTCCTCCCCGCTGTTGCAGCCATCCTCGCCTGGCTCGCCCGGGCGCTCCTCTTGCCATAGCGCCCGCTCTTCGCCCACCACCGCGAAGTGTTTGCCAGCTAACATTTCGCAGAGCAAGCAAGAGAGCTAGATAGCATCCAACGGCAGGAACGATGAACGGACAGGGGCAAAAAGGACGACCCGCCCTTGGCGGCTCCCCGCCTCAGCTAGCGCTCGCTCTCCTCAGCTTTGGAGAGGACATCATCGGCGAGACCGTACTCTACCGCCTGCTGCGCAGAGAGGTAGTAGTTGCGGTCAGAGTCCTGCATGATGCGCTCCACCGTCTGGCCGGTGTGACGCGAGAGGATCTCATAAATGATGCGGCGTAGGCGCAGGATCTCGCGAGCCGTGATTTCGATATCAGCAGCCTGGCCTTCAGCACCGCCCAGCGGCTGATGAATCAGCACCGTCGAATTGGGCAGGCAGAAGCGCTTCCCCCTGGCCCCGGCGGCCAGCAAGACCGCCCCCATGCTCATGGCCATGCCCACACAGACCGTCGAGACATCTGGCTTGACCCACTGCATGGTGTCATAAATTGCCAGACCCGCATAGATGCTGCCACCAGGGGAGTTGATATAAAGGTAGATGTCCTTGGTCGCATCCTCGCTCTGCAGGTAGAGCAGCTGAGCTACCGTGACATTGGCTACCTGATCGTTAATGGGCGTCCCCACAAAAATGATGCGCTCCTTCAGCAGGCGCGAATAGATGTCCCACATGCGTTCGCCGCGCGGAGTCGACTCCACAACACCGGGGATGATCCCCCGCGGCTCTAGAAATTCCCTGGACTCCTTAATCCACTTCGGGTCCCGGGGATTGAATACCGCTCCCATGTTCGCTCCTTGTGATCTCGTTCAGTTCTTGCTATCGAATACATCTTGAGAAGAAGCGGCTCTTGTATCCGAGCCTCTGCACTTCCTACTCTATCTACTTATGAATGACTTGCCAGGCCAATCGCTCAAGCGCGCTGCCTCCCTCCAAACCAACTCAGATCTGGCACCGGCCCGGCTCCCCGTGCGCCTAGCCCGGCCCCTACCATCCGCTGACCAGGCTAGCCACAGCAAGGCCGCGCTCTCTGTCTGTACATGCCATCTGTTGTCTCTATCATATCCTATCTGCCTGCGAACCGCAAGCAGCGAGGTCGCCGCTCCCGTCCCCGGCCCCTGGCTGGCTCCCTTCCAGCTCCCTCGACTGCCCGACTGACGCTCAGTCAGTCAGGCAGTCAACCAGTCAACGTATCATGTCAGGCGCCAGAGCGTTTCGGCATACCAGGCTTCACCGAAGCGCCAGCCTCCGTAGAACAAGAGGGCCGGCTCGCCCGTGGCAGAGATCTGTCCGTGGTGGGTAAAGAGGAAGGAGCGCAGGCTCTCGGCCCGCGCCGGCAGCGAGAGGAGACGCTCTATTTCCCGATCCTCCGGCTTGCGCTGCCTGACCTCCTCCAGCGGAATACGCAGGCAGGTGAGAAAGCACAGCTCGGGATGAGGCATCCCTCGATCGTAGACCAGGCCCAGACAGAGCTGGCGGACAATGTCTTCGCTTTGCAGGCCCGTCTCCTCGCGGATCTCACGCTGGATAGCACCAAAGAGGTCGGGCTGCCCCATGTCATTACGATCGCGCTCACTCTCACAAAAGCCGCCAATGACATGATAGCGCCCCTCGTAGACATCCACACCCCGCCGCTGATCGATCAGAAGCTGCCCGTCGGCGGTCTCGATAACAGAGCAGACGGCCAGAGGGTTGCTCAGCTCGCGCCTCCCACGGCCCTGGGCAAAGCGCATGTCTCGGCTCGCCACATACTCTTTATAGCTGGTGACCCCTAGCGCCAGCCAGAGACGTCCATCAAGACGTACCTCCCAGTCTGCCAGTCGATAGAGGGTCCCGTCGTAGAGAGCCGCCCCGCGTTGTTGCATCTCCTGCAGCTTCTGCCGCCAACATGCCTCAATGCAGTCCTCGTCATCGTGCTGAGTGCGCGGCATGCGCAGGCTCTCGTCGTAGCTGACGACGAGCCTCCCAGCATCGAAGCAGCCGCGCACCAGGATCTCAAACTCGCGCATGGCTTGCCCTGCACTTCTACACTGAAGAGACGTTGTTACCAGTAGAACCAGACAATCATTCTGACGCCATCATCGCCATAGTTGCGCGCCAGGGCCTCCATGACGGAGAAAGTCACTTCCCAACTAGCGCGCGCATCTCGGCGCTGCAGGCGCTCGGAGCGATACACTTTGTCTTTGATTTCCCACTCCTGCCCTTCTGGCCAGGTGCGGGTGCCGAGGACCCCCTCGATCAACGAGTGGCCGACTGCTTCGGCAAAATCCTTGTCCCAGCCGGCTTTGCCATCGAAGATGAGGCTTCCATCCTCAGCGCGGCGGTAGCGGTGAATGCGGGAATCTGGCCGCCCTGCCGGCTCTTCCCAATCAATGGCCTTGATCTCGGCCCAGGTGATCCAGCTTGTCCCAAAGGCCTCACTGCCCCAGCGCTCATACTCTGCCCGCACCTCGGGTGAGACATCCGCGGGCAGGCCGCGCTCTGCGGCCACCGGGCGAAAGTTGGCATAATTCTTGACCCCGAAGAGGCAGCCGAAGGCATCGTAGTTACGATCATGAAAAAGAAGGCTCAGGCTGATAGCTGGTTGCCAGGGTGTGGTCTCGCTTTCCAGGAGAAAGAACTGGCGGCACTCGATCCAGCCGGTGATATCGACACCCATTACGATCTGCTCCTTGCGTCAATGCCTCTCCTTCTGTGGACTGCCAGCACACTGCCCCCGTCTGGCTCACCTGAGCGAGGTGGGGGCAGCGATCTGCCTGGCAGGTCAAAGCGACTACTCCCATTCGATGGTTGCAGGCGGCTTCGAGGTGATGTCATAGACGACGCGGTTGACGCCAGGCACCTCGTTGACGATGCGATTGGCGACGCGGGCCAGCAGATCGTAGGGGAGGCGGGCCCAGTCCGCGGTCATAAAGTCCTCGGTAGTCACGGCGCGCAGCGCCACGACCTGAGCGTAGGTGCGGCCATCGCCCATCACTCCGACGCTGCGTACGGGAGTGAGCACGGCGAAGGCCTGGCTGACCTGACGATAGAGGCCGGCGCGGCGGAGTTCCTCGATGAGGATAGCATCGGCGGCACGCAGGGTCTCCAGACGCTGCTCGTCGACAGCGCCGATGACGCGAATGGCCAGACCAGGCCCGGGGAAGGGATGCCGCCAGACCCACTCTTCGGGGAGGTCAAGCGCCAGGCCAAGCTCGCGGACCTCATCCTTGAAGAGCCAACGCAGCGGCTCCACGAGCTGCAGCGTCATCTCTTCTGGCAGGCCACCAACGTTATGATGGGTTTTGATGCGCGTGGCGGTGCTGGCGGTATCGCGCCCTGCGCTCTCGATGACATCAGGGTAGAGCGTCCCTTGAACCAGGAAGCTGATCGACCCCTGCTCTTGCGCCAGGCGCAGGGCCTCCTCTTCGAAGACACGGATAAACTCCTCGCCGATGATCTTACGCTTCTGCTCGGGGTCGGTGATTCCTTCCAGGCGAGCCAGAAAGCGCCGGCGCGCGTCGACGGCGATCAGGGGAATATGCAGATGGCGGCTGAAGGTCTCCACGACCTGCTCAGGTTCGCCAGCTCGCATGCAGCCAGTGTCGACAAAGATGCAGGTGAGACGCTCGCCAATGGCACGATGGACCAACAGAGCCGCGACTGCAGAGTCAACACCGCCGGAGAGAGCGCAGATGGCACGCGCCTCACCCACGCGGCTGCGAATCTGGGCCACGGTCTCGTCAATGACCGAGCCGGGCGTCCAGTCCGCGCGACAATCACAGACGCGGAAGAGAAAATTGCGCAGGATTGCTCGCCCCTGCGGGGTGTGCGTGACCTCGGGATGAAACTGAAGACCAACCAGACCGCCTGGCCCGGCAATAGCTGCACAGGGATTGCTCTCGCTCCGCGCCAGCACAGTGAAGCCGGGCGGCAGCTGGTCGACGCTGTCACCGTGGCTCATCCATACTCTCAGGCTGCGATCCCCATCCCCTGCCGTGGCATCCGCCCCTGGCAGGTCGGCGAAGATCTCCACGGCCCGGCCCTGCTCACCAGCGACGGGCTGCAGCTCAATGGTCGCTGGCCCGTACTCGCGCCGGCCCCGAGCCGGAGCGACGTGGCCGCCAAGCTGATGCGCCAGTAGTTGCATGCCGTAACAAATGCCCAGCACCGGCAGGCCGCTCTGGAGAATGGCCGGATCACAGCGCGGGGCCTGGGCGTCATAGACGCTGGCCGGCCCACCTGAGAGAATAAACCCTTTGATATCAAGGTGAGCTTTCTCACGCTGCAACTGCTCCAGCGTGGTCTCAGCTGGCACCAGCTCGCTGTAGACATGATGCTCGCGAATGCGCCGCGCGATGAGGCGGCTATACTGGGAGCCGAAATCGAGCACAATGATGGCCTGACGACGCGCGTGGTTTGACACGAGGCTGCCTTCCTCCCCTTTCATGGCCTGGATCAATGAGACTCTCCCCGCTTTATGAAGTAATACGTGTCTCTATTTTAACCCTTCACAGGCCTCTCTCGCTATCCCCTCCCCCGCCACTCCTCGCCTGATCGCTTGCTCATCACTCCGCTTCGACTCACCGAAGCGAAGAGGTACGAAGAAGGCAAGGCGTACCAGCCAGGGCCGCTGTGGGCCGGAGAGGACAGTCAGCCAGCCCACCAGGGAGCGCAGCATGGACGGGGACCGGGAAGCCCACTCGCCAGGGAGGCGCAGCGTTCCCGGTCCCTTATCGAGAGCAACGACGGTTTCCTATCCTCGGTTGGCTTGCAGGCCCCGCCCGTCGAAGTAGCAGGGCCAGAGGGGGGCCTGCCAGAACCAAGGTTCAGGAGCGCGGCGCCGGTCCCCCTGAGACATAGATGATCTGCCCGTTGACAAAGCCAGCCTCTTCTGAGGCCAGGAAGCAAATGACGTTAGCCACATCCCGCGGCTGCCCCACGCGCCGCACGGGAATGCGCTTAGAGGCCTCCGCAATGACTTCCTCGGGATCAAGTCCCTGCCGGCGGGCCGAAGAACGGGTCATCTCGGTATCAATGAAGCCGGGGGCTACGGCGTTGGTCGTGATCCCAAAAGGGCCTAACTCGATGGCCAGGGTGCGCGTGAGGCCCTGCAGACCCGCTTTGGCTGTCGAGTAGTTGGCCTGTCCCCGATTGCCCAGGGCCGAGGTCGAGGAGAGAGAAATAATGCGACCGTAGCGCTGCTGCACCATGTGCTTCTGCGCGGCGCGACTGCACAGAAAAGCGCCTTTCAGATGTACGGCCATGACCGCATCCCAGTCCTCTTCACTCATCTTGAAGAGGAGGTTATCGCGAATGATCCCCGCATTGTTCACAAGGATATCGAGCCGTCCAAACTGGCTGACTGTCTTCTCCACCGCCTCCTCAACCATAGCGTTCTTGGAGACGTCGCAAGGCAGCACAAGACACTGCGCCCCCAGACGCTCCAGCTCCTGTGCGACCTGCTGGCAGCCCTCCACATCGATGTCGACCAGGGCGACACGTGCGCCCTCCTCGGCCATGCGCAGCACTGTCGCTGCGCCAATCCCGCGCCCGGCTCCGGTCACAAAGGCTACTCGTCCATCAAGTCGTCCCATAGTATGCTCCTTTTCGCAATGTGGTGAAGGCGACGTTGGTACAGGTTACAGTAAGTATAGTATATCTTTAGCAATCACCTTCGCAAAGGGGCCGCTCGCTCTCTTCGCCGGTTTTGCGCTGGCGCGCACCTCTCCCTCCTGGCCCAACACGCCAGATCCAGGGAGCGAGGCGGCAGAGAAAAGACAGCTCAGCCAGAGAAGAAAGAAAGGGCTGCTAGCGTTCAACCTGCTCGTGTCCCTGGGGACGCCTGGTCGGCGTGCGCTGGGCCTCCAGGCAGGTCACCCCCTTCGGCCCGACAAAGGCGCTGTGGCGCGTACCCGCCGGCAGAATCATGCAATCCCCCGGCCCTAGATCAATAATTCCCTCCGGCCCAGGCGTGTCAGGCAGCACGAAGCGGATGGAGCCACGCACGCAGTAGAGCACCTTGTCGTAGCTGTGACTGTGCACGGCATAGGTATCCCCCGGAGCGTTGGACCAGCTATAGGGGGCGAGTCCTTGCTCCTGCATTTTTTGTCGCAATTCTTGCTCGTCAGGATGATTTGATCCTTGCCAACGAATTACTTGCATAGCTTCTTCCTCACTTTCTGATACTAAGCTGGCGCCATTATCCCAGCCAATCGTATTTTCAGGAGTATAGGACGAATTTGTAAATAGCTGATGATGGCCTGCTAAAAGCTCTGTTAACAGAGACAAATCAGCCAGACGAGCCAGCAGAAAGGAGAGCCGCCGCGGCCAGGTGGGCCAGAGACAAAAAAGACCGGGGTTCACTCCTGGCTCCCGGACTGGAGAGCGAACCCCGGTCTTCACCTTACATCGTCGGCACGGGAAAGCCCCGCTCTTTTGGGAGCAGCGTCAAGAAAAGCCTTGCCATGAGGACACACCTCTGTCCTGGCTGTAGACTGGTGCTCGATCGAGATCACAATGCTGCGCGCACTGTTCTCACAAGAGCTTTAGAACTATTCCGTACTGGCGGGCAATCGGGGACGGGCCTCTCGCAGAAGAGGCAAAACGCTTCTGGACAGCCAGCCGCCACCCGTTATGGCAGGGCCACAACGGGTGGCGGCAGGATGAAGGAAGACCCCCGCCCTTTTCAGGCGGGGAGTGTCAGGCTGAAGAGAAGCTGAACGTAGCCAGTTCTTCGCTGGCTAGTCAGCAGGCTACTCAGGGAGGGTCAGGCTAGGGCTGATGTTCCTCTTTAGTCTCTTTGGCCTTGTCGCCGGCATGTTGGGCAGCCTCCTTCACCTGCTCGGCAGCCTCATGCAGCTTCTCGCCCACTTTGCCGAGCAGCCCCTGGGCCTTGCCCTCAACCTTGTCGGCCTTACCCTCGGCTTGCAGCTGCTCGTTGCCAGTCAGGTTCCCCAGTGACTCTTTCAGGCCACCCTGAGCCTCTTTGGCCTTGCCTTCGAGTTCATCTTTATTCATCGTAGTGTTTCCTTCCTTTCTTCGTCATCTATCATCTGCTCTCTTCCTGGGCGCAAGTACGCCAGCCAAACAGCCAGCATGCCCCCGGCAATCGCGCGTCTGGCCTATGAGCATCACAGAGAGGGTCAACCCTTTCAGCGGTCACGATAGTGCGGATGGCGAGCGGAGGCCACCCATGTGCCAGCAAGGCAGACCAGTGCTCCCCCCAGACCCCACAACAGGCACCAGAGCACCTCTAAGACAGCGGTGCCGGCATCCAGCGTGGCGGTACCAGTCAGATTGCCCGGATAGGCAGGAATAAAGCTGGTCGGCCAGAGAAGCAGCGAGTAGACAATGCCTCCGACGGCCCCCGCCAGGAAGCCTAGACGCCGACGCACAGCGATCCGCCCAAGAATGAGACCACCGATGAAAGACACAATGAGCGCCACCAGCCAGGTAATCCCGTAGATGGCGGCTAGCAGCAACGCTACTCGCACAGTGAGCGCATCGCGCATAACCTGGCGATGAGCCTCATTGAAGAGGCCAGCGTTCACCAAGACGAGGACAATGGTGACCAGAGCTACGAGTACGCCCATAAGCAGGCCGCTGATAAGCGCGTAGCGCGTCCCCCGCTCGGGCAAGCGCGCCGGTTCCCGCGCCGGACTGGCCTCCTCTTTCCTCACACTGGCCCCAGGCGTCGATTGTACCGGCTCTACGCGCACGGTCTCCGGCTCAGGAACTGGGACCTCCGCGCCTAAGCCCCCGGCCTGCTCCGCCGGTCTGCCTGCTCCTTTCGCTGCTGTATGGAGCTGATGAACATCTTCCATAATGTGCTCACTTTCTCTGACCCTTTAGCGACCGGAGTAGCTTGTTGCTGTTTTGCAAATGTACAAACCGACCTGCATCCCTTTCCCTTCCAGGAGCAGCTGCGCCCTTCAGGAATCCTTTTGCAAAGCTTCGGTCCGTGTAGAAACACGTGAGATAGGTCGCTCAGGTTTCAATCGTTAACCCCAACAGCAGTCGCCGCCGGCTCCCCCCAGCTACCCCAGGTCAGCCCTCACGCGGAGCAGCGGGACTGGCCTGGGCCAGACCACAACTTTATTGACAGCCCTTGAAAAGGCTCCCCATAATAGGATCAAGAACATGCCTTGAAAGGATGGTTGCTTACAGAACAGGCAGAAGGGTATGACACCGCCGGAGCCACTGCGTAGTGCCAGGGCCGTCCCGGGTTCGCCTGCCCTACGCAGCACGATAACCAGACAGACAAAGCAGACCAGGCCAGAGAGAAAGGCCGGGGAGGGTGGGCTATGAAGAACACCCTCTTCTCGCGCTTTGTAGCACCGCCGGCGCCCGCACGCCCAGACCGGCAGTCGGTCGTCACGCTGTTACGCCGCTTGATCAGGGGCCTGCTGGCGCTTACTGTGGCTTTGTTGGGCTGCATCAATGGCCTTGTGGTCTTGCTGCCATCGCACCCGGGACGCCTGGAGCTGCTGCGCGACCTGCTGACTACCATCGCTCTGCTGGCGCCTTTTGGGCCTGCTTTCTGGCCCTTCGTGCAGACCAGCCATACCATCGCGCTGCTGATCGGCTTCTTCTTGATCCTGCTCGCACTCGGCCTGGCCCGTGGCAAAGAGCGCGCCTGGCAAGTGACCATGTTTCTCTTACCCTTGTCGGCCTTGCTGCATGTGCTGCGTGGTCTGGCCCTTGAGGAGGCCCTGCTTTCCTGCGGCCTCTGGGGAGTACTGTTGCTGGCCCGCCCCTGCTTTCAGGTGGCAAGCGATCCCTGGCGAGCTCGCCAGGGCTTTGCCTTGTTGGCCATTGGAGCCGCCTTGCTCCTCCTCTACGGCATCGGTGGCTACTATCTGATCGAAGGGCAGTTTCTGACAACGAGCGGCACCGGGGGCACGCTGCTGGCCCTGCTGCGTCGAATGCTGAATCTGCCCGCTCAAGAGCTGCTGCCGTTGACCCGACGGGCGCGCTGGTTTCTGGACTCGCTGCCCATCCTGGCGGCCACCGCCTTGTTCACTGGCATGGTGGCCTTGCTGCGCCCTGTCAGCGCCCGCTGGTGGCTTGCCCAGCAACGGGAGCGTCTGGCCCTGGTCGAGCGCCAGGCCCTTGATCTGCTGCAGCGTTATGGACAGGAAACACTGGCCTTCTTCGCCCTGGACCCGGCGAACTTACGCTACCTGGCCCCCAATGGCGAGGGCCTCGTCGCCTACCGGTTGGTCAACACGGTCGCTGTGGTCCCCGGTGACCCCATCTGTCCCCCGGAGGCACGCGAGCAGGTCAGTCGCGCCTTTCTGGAACTGTGTCAGCGCAATGGCTGGCAGGTGGCCATCTACCAGGGCCACCCTGCTTATCTACCTTATTATCGCGCCTGCGGCCTGAGCATCTTTAAAATTGGCGAGGAGGCCCTCATCGATCCACGCAGCTTCAGCCTGAGCGGCTCAGCTATGGCCAACGTACGCACCAGCAGCCGCCGGGCCGAGCGCGAGGGGGTGACCCTGCGTTGGTTGGAAGAGGCGCCTCCACCAGAGCTGTACGCGCAGATGGTCCAGCTCTCGCGCGCCTGGCTTCAACAGAAAGGGGCCCGCGAAACGGAAGAAATGGGCTTCAGCATGGGACGCCTCAGCGAGTTGCCCGCAATGGCCCAACGGGCCCATCTGATCGCGGCAATCGCCGCTGAGAGCACGCACTCGGAGGTGAGTCGGCAGCCCGTGCCTCGCCTGACACTTGGGCTGGCCTTCGATCGCACGAACAAGCTCTGCGCTTTTGCCTCTTTTACGCCAATCTATGGTCACCAGGACAGTAGGGATGGCCTGCGCCGTGACTGGGGCTGGGCCCTCGATTTGATGCGTCGCGCTCCTGATGCCCCTTATGGAGTCATGGAGCTGCTCTTAGTGCGCGCCATCGAGCGCTTCCGTGAGGCCGGGGCCTGGCTCATGAGCCTGGGTCTGATCGCCGCCAGCGATACCAACCAGGAGCTTTCCGCTGGCCAGCGCGCCATCGCCAACTTTTTGCTGGAGCATGTCCATATTCTGGAAGAGCATCGCACGCTCTTTCGCTTCAAGCAAAAGTTTCAGCCGCGCTGGGAGAGCCGCTACGTGGCCGCCAGCAATACGCTGGCCCTGCCGCGCATCGCGCTGGCCATTCTCAACGCTCATCAGCAGCGTCCAGCGGTTGGGGAGCCTGTCCCTGGACTGCCAAATCAGAGTCTGCTCACGATAGATCGATGAAGAATAGATGGGAGCCTTCGGGCCTGGTCAGAGAGAAACGCCCGCGCCGCCCGCTGCGGGCGTTTGTGCCGCCGCTGCTCTCCTTTGTTGGGGCCCTGCTCGGCGGCGCGCTGCTTACCATTGGCATGACCCCTGGACTGAGCGCGCTGCTTATTGCGCTGGGCCTGGACATACAGCGCACCCAGATGCTGACGGCCCTTTTCTGCTGTGCGGGCGCTGGTTTCTGCGGGGGCCTGGTCGGACGTCGCCTTCCGGGTGCTTTACCTGCCAGCCTCCTGCTCTTTTGGTCGGCCTATCTGCAGGATTTCATCGGGGCCGAGCTCCAGCCAGTACATGATCCCGGCGGCCAGTTGGAGCCGCTCAACGTGGGGGCCTTGCTTCACACGGTGCTGATGCTGCTGGCGCTGGCACTACTGACGGCCTTTGCCGGCTGTGCGATCGGCGAGGCTCTGGCCCGTGTGCTCTTCGATCCCATCGCCCAGACCTGGCAGCGCCTGCGCTCTCACGAGCGGCCCGCCCTCGCCACCTTGCAGGAGACCGCGCCGCTCCCCCCCTCAGAGCTGGTAGCGCCTGCTGCCCCTCAATCACGGCCTCTGACTCTCGTGGGGTCCTGGCTCCTGGTCGCCCTGCTGGTCGCTTCACTGGTGCTGGCAGCCGGCTCAGGCGATCTTTTTCTCTTTGCTCCCGACACCGGCATCCACACACCGCCAGTCATCCAGACCGCCGCCGGACGCCCGAGCAAGGGCACAGTGGTCAAGGACAGCTTCGTCAGCCCCGCCCTGCATGGACAGCGCCGCTCGTTCCTGGTCTACCTGCCGCCGTCCTACAATACGCCTGCCGGCCAACAACAGCGCTACCCGGTGCTCTATCTGCTGCACGGCTCTCCCGGTAAGATCGTCGACTGGATCACCGGTGGCAAGGCCGAGCAATCCGCCGATACCCTGATTGATCTGGGGAAGATTCCTGAGCTGCTGATGGTTTTCCCTGATGGAAATGGGCGTCCCGGTGCAACCAGTGAATGGGGCAACAGCGGCGATGGCAAACAACTGCTGGAGAATTACGTGGCTATCGATTTAGTTCACTACATTGACAGCCACTACCGCACGATCCCCTCGCCGGCGGATCGCGCCATCGGTGGGAACTCAATGGGCGGCTTTGGGGCGGCCAACATCGCTATCCACCACCCTGACGTTTTCGGCTTTGTCATCTCGCTGGGCGGCTACTACCGCGCCGAGGGCCTGATCTGGGGCAGCAACCCGGCTTATCGACGCGCTAATAGCCCCCTCTCTACCATCGCCGGCAATCGCCGCAGCCAGCGGCTGGCCTTCTTCCTGGGAGCGGCCACCAGGGACCAGCCTTACTATAGCGACACGCTGCAGTTCGCCCAGGTGCTCAAACAGCTCCACGTGCGCTATACGCTGGATGTCGAAAAAGGCTATCATTCGTGGCACGTCTGGGAGACCCAGCTCTACCATGCCCTGCTCTGGCTCCACTGGGGCCAGAGCGCTCACTTCTCAGTCAGTTAGGAGAAATGGGGGACGGCTGGCTGGTGGAGTTCTAGAGGCTCAGCGCACCAGCTTGCCGATTCCACCATCAGCGTGCTATACTCTGACAAGACATACTACTGTTTTGTTCCGTTTGTGTGATCCCCGTGACCGCGTCTATTCTTTAGCCCCAGCACCGGGCGGAGTAGCAATAGCGAGCGCTACGCCTCCTCTCTGGGGCGCCGCGGCTCAACGGGCCAAGGAGGTGAGGGACATGGACGCTGGCCCAAGTAGTAGTAGGCGTGTAGCTTTTACATGCCTGCTCGCGGGTAAGTGTGTGTCGCCTCATCGAGTAGGGGGGATCTAGCTTTCGCCCGACGTATACTGGCGCACGGTCTCATCGCTCACTCCTTTGTTCTGGAGAGCAATTAGTCAGTCAGTCATCGTCTCCTCCGTATCACCACCTTACTCGATGAGCGCGATCCTCTGCCAGCGGTCAGCCGCTATCGAGTAAACACTTCCCGCCTGTCTGCCAGTCAGTCCTACGTGCCCTTTTTTCAAGGGTGCCCCTGTACACAAGGGTTTCCCGCTACAACATCAGCACTGACCGGGCCGATACCCGGCTTGCTCCATCATGCTCTGGTCTAGCAGAGCAGCGCGGAGCAGCGCTACGGCCTGGGGTCGACGCCCGGCACCGCGCCCACCCGCGGCCCCCGGTCAGGCTGTATTCACTGTGTCCGTCAAGCAAATACACACACACGTCGCTATCTCCTCTCGCTCAACCACATTGCTGTGGCCGAGCGACCGGCCTGTATTGTCTATCGAGCAGACAAGGAAAGGTGGTGATACCCTTGATCTACTTGAGCACACTGCTGCGTCAGAGTGTCCATGATAGCGAGGGGCGGCGCCTGGGTACACTTGGCGATCTGTATGTCTCGCCGCGCGAGACCTTTCCCTGTGTCACGGCGCTGGTGGTGCGCCCACCATTGAATACCAATACGCTGGTCGTGCCCTGGTCCCAGGTGCACAGCCTGGAAGAGACTCCTATCACTTTGAAGGTTCGTCAGGCCGAGATTACTCCCTACACGCCTCAGCCGGATGAGCTGCTGCTCAAGCGCGATATTCTGGATAAGCAGATTGTCGATACGCAGGGCGTGCGTGTCGTGAAGGTTAACGATCTGAAGCTGGCGCAGATTAAAGGAACGGCGCGCCTGATCGGCGTGGATATCGGCGCGAGCGGCCTGCTACGCCGGCTTGGGCTGTTGGCTCCCATCGAGCTGCTGAGCCGGGTGCTGCCGCTGCGTCTGCAGGACCGAACTATTACCTGGAACTATGTGGAGCCGATCCAGGTAGTGCAGACAAGCACCAGCGAGCAGCTTGCTCCCGCCCTGGCCGGGGCCGGAGTGAGCGGCGCTGGCACGGTCATGGCCGGCGGCGTCGTGCCCCAGGTCCAGCTGAGTGTCAGTCGCACAAAGCTGGCCGACCTGCACCCGGCAGATATCGCCGATATTCTGGAGCAGCTCGATGCCCAAGAGGCCGGCGCCATGCTGGAGCGCCTGGATACCGAAACGGCTGCCGACACCTTGAGCGAGGTTGAGCTGCCGCTGCAGGCCGAGATTATCAGTGGCCTCGACTCCGAACGCGCTGCACGCCTGCTGGCAGCCCTGGCCCCCGACGACGTGGCCGATGTCCTGGCCGAGCTTCCTCGCGAGGAG
>NZ_BDGT01000054.1 GCF_001748285.1 Thermogemmatispora onikobensis
GAACCGACAGGGCTACCCCCGCGGGCCGCCACAAGGGCAAGCCGGCTACAGGTGCATCCAGTTGAGCAAGGAAGAATCTCAAGGAAAGGCAATGCACCGGGAACGTCCCCCCCGCTCTGACGGGTGGGTGGGCGCAACGTCCCGCCTGCTCGTCACTCTCTGCGCACCAACCCCACCCCGGCAGCCGCCGGCGTGAGCGAGGACGGCAGCAGACGAAAGCGATAGAGCAGATCGCGCTCGCTGCTGCGGGCTTCCCGATACCAAATCTGCACCTCCACTGGTACGATCACAAAACGCTTCAGCCGCCGGCAGTGCGCGAGCAGTTGATAGGGCCAGCGATATTCTCCCACCAGCGCCGCTGGCCGGCTGAAGCCCTCTCGCCTCGGATAGACGATCTCTAGTTCGTATCCCATAGCTCACGGTGCTCTTAAGTTCATTGTACTCGCAGGCCAATAGCAATGAATCGGTGTTCCTCATGCATCTTTAGTCACCATAACGGCTCATAGAGACTCTAACCATCCTCTCCAGGTCCGATCTCTGCCGCACTCCCCCCCAGCGGGCGCCGGATACGCCGCGCCCCCATCCGCAGGATCTCTTGCCCCCCACGCTCAACAACAATGGTGAAAGGATCAAAGGCCGGCTCGGCACTGAGCTCCCTGAGTATCCGCACAACACAGCGCTCACAGGTCGCTGGCAGCAGGAAGAGGTCCCCTCCCTCCTCGCGATAACAAATCACCAGGTACGGCTCCCTCTTCCTCCCTTCCCTCCCAACCGGCGGCAGGTTCATCTCTCACCTCCTGGTTTGTTCAAAACCTCACTCATCGAGATCACGCTCTAAGCATACCATTAAAAAGTCACGTAATCAAGTCATTCTATTAAGTCATCTAACAAAGTGACGCAAAGAGGTAAGTGCGAGTATTGGGCGACTAGGCTATACTCGCTACGTGAGCGCTTCTGAGAGAAAGCTCATACGAGCGGGAGTATGTACCGATTGCGGGTTAAAGAAGTCATCGAGGAGCAAGGCAAGACAGTGGGATGGGTTGCAAGAAAGGCAGGGTTGTCCGATTCCGTAGTCCGAAGAATGGTTAAAGATCCTGGCTACATGCCGCAGGTGAATACCATCATGCAAGTAGCCCGGGTGCTTAAGTGTCGAGTTGAAGACCTCGTCGAGTACATCCCCGATGAGCACGAGGAAGAGTAGCTTCTCATCAGAGTTGAGCACATCAGCACATCAGCATCAGTTCCCGCAATGTAGGGTTTGCAATCATACCCATATTAAGCAAGAATTTTTATGTATCGACTTAGAGTGAAAGAGGTTATTAAGGAGCTAGGAGTTACTCAGAGCTGGCTGGCACGCAATACCAAGATTAACGAGTCTATGATTAGAAGAATGGTGCATGATCCCAACTATATGCCTTCAGCAGCGACTCTAGCCCAAGTAGCCAAGGCTCTGCATATTCCAATGGAGGAGCTACTAGAGGAGCTTCCTGATCCTCCCCCCCCCATTCCTGCAAGGGAGCGCTACGGAAAAAATCGATCGAGCAAATGAGCAAAATCCTAGAGGAAGGACAAAACATTAGGAGCTTTTAGAACTCTAGCAGGGATGGCTAAATGTATCGCCTTCGAGTTAAAGAGGTTCTTGAGGCGAAAGGGATTTCTCCTAGCTGGATTATTCGCCATACGCGATTGGCTCGATCAATGGTTAGGCGCATGGTGCAAGATCCAACCTATATGCCACCTATCACGGCAGTAGCAGAGGTCGCTAAAGTACTGGGAGTAAGAATAGAGGATCTGATTGAAGAGATTCCTGATCCGCCGCCGCCATTCGCGCGTAAGGACCAACAGGAGGAAGAAGAGCAAGGATAGCATTTCTCTCCTTGGGGGCAGTGATCGTTAGCACAACAGCGCGCCTGGTCAGCATCGTGAGGGTGCTGGCCAGGCGCGCCTATGCAAAACTCGGAGGTAACCGCGTCTAGCATAAAGCAACGTGCCCGTTCTGTCAAGCCGGGCGGGAGTCATCGCCAAAGGCCCCATTTGTCGGAGGAGCTGGTCCAGAGCGCGGCGGCGCCTCCCTCGCAATCCACACAACAACATGGCAACTACGCACCATGTTTCTCCGGCACTGCCACTGGCCGCTCGTCCTTCCCTTTGCTCAGAGGCGAGAGCGAGAGCGAGAGTGCAGCCAGAGATTGACGAGCAGGGCCAGTGTCAGGCCCACGAGCAGCCCGATCCAGGCCGGTCGCCAAGGAAACGGCTCCTGCTGTGCCTGCAGCCGTGCGCCCTCTACCAGGCCGCTGCCCACATAGAGGAAGACGGCTAACACCAGCAGAGCCAGGCCCAGCCCGAGCACCACTGGTAGCAGCCGACGCCGACCAGCCATCTTTCTCACTCCTTCGCTTTTGCCTGGTTCTCACTTCGAGCGTGAGGGGTATCAATCTCTCAAGAGAGGCCAAAGCGTCACAGCCTGTTTCCCCCATATGATATAACACAGCAGCTCAGCGGGTGACAAGGCTGAGCCGGATCAGCCAGCCAGCGGCGTCGTCTTGCCGCTATTGCTTTCCAAAATGTGGCTGGAAGAGCGTGCCCGAACTTTGGTATACTGAGGGGAGGCAGGAAGCCCCGGCCCGCCCCAACGCAGCAGCGAGCAGGACAGGAAGGCCGCCGCAAGCCGAGGGGAGAACGTTTTGTTGCGATCGTGGTTATTGGGAGTATCCTGGGCCAGGAGCGGTGCCGGGCTTGACGAGCGGGCCGCGTGTCCCAGGCCCAGGGGAGGAGAGAAGACCTTGCACTGCGGCGAATCACCAACACCGACCCAAACAGCCAGCGAAATCGAAATCGTCTGGTTACCGAAGCAAGAAGACTACGCCCTCCGCCTCAAGCCAGACAACAGGCTGCGGCCCCTACCGCGGCAACAGGAGGAGTGGCGAACCTGGCTAGAGCGTCAGAGCGCCTTCACCTTCAAAGGGCAATGTGGTCGACTGATCGTGCGCCGCGAGACCCGCAAAGGGCGCCCCATCTACTGGTACGCCTTTCGTCACTGCCTGCACCGCACCTTTAAGCAGTACGTCGGCAAAACCGAGGCCATCACGCTCGAGCGTCTGGAAGAAGTCGCCGGCCAGCTAGAGCAGGCCTGTCTCCGCCTGCATGAGTACATGCGGGCGCGCCACGAGCAGAGGCTACGCGAGGCGGGTGAGCCGCTGCTGCTGGCCAAGCTCAGGCCGCCGACGCTGTCTGGCGACCTCATCCGTCGCGAGGCGCTGCTGGCCCTGCTCGACCGAGGAGGCGAGCGGCGGCTGATCCTTCTCTGCGCCCCGGCGGGTAGCGGCAAAACCAGCCTGATTCGCCAGTGGCTGGCCCACCGCCAAGAAGAGGCTGGCGCTGCGGGTGCCTCCCCCGTTGCCTGGCTGACCCTGGACGCCGCCGACAACGACGCGACGCGCTTCTGGCGCTATCTCGTCTCTGCCTGCGCGCCCTGGCTCACGCCTGAAGAGAGCCAGCGCCTCACCCCCGGGCCTTCCAGCGCGCTGGCCGCCAGCCTGGTTGGACTGGCGCCCGTCGGCGTTGCCGCCAGCGCCATCAGCGAGCCACTGACCAGCCAGCTCATCTCGCTGCTCAACCTCCTCAACGAGCGCGAAGCCCGTGGCCTGCTCATCCTCGACAACTACCACCTCATCAACACCGAGGCCATCCATCAGGTCCTGGCCCTCCTCCTCGACCACCTGCCCCCGGGCCTCTGCCTGGTCCTGCTCACGCGCGAAGAGCCGCCGCTGCCGCTGGCCAGCCTGCGCGCCGCCGGTGCCCTGCTAGAGCTACGCGGCCCAGAGCTACGCCTCTCCCAGGCCGAAAGCGCCGCCTTTCTGAGGCCGTACGGACTCAGCACCGAGCAGCTCGAACAGATCGATCAGCTCATCGCCGGCTGGCCGGCTGGTCTCCGCCTGCTCTCCCTCCTGCTGGAGAGCGCCCATCTGGCCGGAGAGCGCGACGGCAGACCGCTGGCCCCGCTGGCCCCCGCCGCCCTGGAGCGCCTCCTGAGCGACTTTCGCGGCAGCCAGCGCCCTCTCTTCGATTACTTCAGCAGCGAAGTCCTGCAGGGTCTGCCGCTGCACCTGCAAGACTTCCTTCTGCGCACCTGCTGGCTCCAGACCCTGCAGCCCGAGCTATGCCGGGCCGTCAGCGGCTACCAGGAGAGCGCCACCCTGCTGGAAGAGCTGGAGCGCAGCGACCTCTTCATCGAGCTGCTTGACCCGGAGAGCCGGACTTACCGCTATTACCCGCTCTTCGCCGAAGCCCTGCAGCACGAAGCCCGGCGCCGTCTGCCGCCCGACGAGGTCCGGGTCATCTACTACCAGGCCAGCCGCTGGTACGCTGATCATGACCAGTTCAACGAGGCCATTGAGCTGGCCCTGCAGGCTGGCATCAGCCAGTGGGCTGCCGACCTCATCGAGCGCCTGACTGTTCCCCTGCGCCTGCGCCTGCAACAAGACGACCAATCCCTGCAGCGTCTGCGGCGCTGGCTGGCGGCCCTGCCCGAAGCGATCACCTGGAGTCGGCCCCAGCTCTGCATTCTCAGTGTCCTGAGCATCCTGGCGACCCTCTTTGAGGAGCGCCGCAGCCAGCGGCGAGAGCGCCACCTGAGTTCCGCCGAAGAGGCGCGCATCAGCGCTCTGCTCAAACGCGCCGAGGAGTTATGGCGCGAGAGCAACGATCAAGAGGGGCTGGCGCGTCTGCACGCCTGTCGCGTCCTCGTGCTGGGGCGTCTGCCCGGTTCGCCCGAGGAGGCCGCCCGGCGCTTCTATGAGAGCGTCGTCTACGCGCGCACCGCCCTGGAGCACCTGGCCCCTGACGAGAGCGACTGGCGTCACTTCTGCCTTGATCATCTCTTTGCCCATGCCGTACAGAGCGGTCACCTCATCGAGGCTGACCAGCTCAGCCGGCAGATAGAGAGCCTCATGCAGCAGAGCGAGAGCAGCGACGAGGCTGACAGCTGGTCGAGAGGCATCAGCGGCCTGCGCGCCTTCGTGCTCAGCCTGCGTGGTCAGCTCTACGAATCCGCCCACCTCTATCGTCAGCTTGTCCAGCAGCACAGCCCACAGCACCCACTGACGTTGCTGGCCCGCCTGGGGCAGGCCCAGATCCTCTACGACTGGAACGACCTGGCTGGCGCCGAAGAGCAGCTTCGCCTGCTGGAGGAAGACCTGGGCCGCATCCAGGCGGAAGGCGGCAGCGACGAGGACGACGACCCGCGCAAGACCTTCATGGTCCCTCTGCTCAGCCTGCTTGCCGCCCACATGCGCACCCTCATCAGCCAGGCCCGCGGTCAGCTCGACGAGGCCTGCGCCCGTCTGCGTCGCCTGTTGCTGGGGATCAGAGAAGCCTTCCCCACCACGGACTTTCATCACCACCTGCTCAGTGACCTGCTGGTCTGGCTGGCGCGCCTGGAGCTGGCACGTGGCAATATCGAGGCAGCCCGCGACGGCCTGGACGAGCTGGGGCGCATCCTCGGGCTGCCCGCTGGCGCCCCGCCTGGAGAAGCCAGCCCATCCCTCGACTCGTCGGCCCAGGCCGCCCTCGCCTTCCCAGCCAGCGCCTCCAGCGCGCTCGATGAAGCCCCCGACAGCGAAGCGGAAGCCGTCCCCCGTGAGAGCGGCGCGCCCGGCGAGAGCCAGCCGGGTCCGCTCGCCATCGCGCGCCCGGCTTCCAACGCCCTCATCCTTGAACAATACCAGCTCCTCAGCGCCCGTCTCCTGCTGGCCGAGGGCCAGCTCCGGCAGGCCCGTCTCCTGCTGGAGGAGGTGCACGAGCGGGCCCGCCAATGCGGACGCGGGCGCGGCCTGCTCCTGGCCCGTCTCCTGCTGGCCCGCGCCTACGCCCAGCAGCGCGACCCCGTCCTGGCCGGGACTTACCTCTGCCGGGCCCTCGAACAAGGGCAGGTCGAGGGCCATCGCCGTATCTTCCTGGACGAAGGCGAACCGCTGGCCGTCCTCCTGCGCGAGCTGCTCCCGCGCGTGCGTGGCCAGATCCTGCGCGCCTACGCCGAGAGCCTCCTGCAGGACTTCGCCGCCGCGCGCAGCCAGCAGCCACCCATCGTCACCACCGTCGAGGCCGCCCTGCCCGAGCCGTTCTCGGTCCAGGAGCTGCGGGTCCTGCGTCTGCTGGCCCTCGGCTACAGCAACGCCGACATCGCCCGCGAACTCATCGTCTCGGTCAACACCGTGCGCACCCACGTTCGCCACATCTATCAAAAGCTCAACGTCCACAGCCGCCACCGCGCCATCGCTGCTGCCCGCCGCTACGGCCTTCTCTAGATGGGCCGGCGCAATCATCCCGGCCATCATCCAGAAGGATGACGCCCCCATCTTTCAGTGCGCGCTACACTAGCAACGACAGCAGCAGCGCACGGCCTCAGCCAGGTCAGGTCAGGTCAGGTCGGGTCGCCAGCGCGCCGGCCTGACCCTGGTCCCCGCCAGATCCTGCCCAGGAGAGGATAGCCAGGGAGGAGCAGGGGGAAGAGCACGCGGAGGGCAGGGTCGCACAGACAGCCAGAGACCAGGAGAGAGGCAGGCCGTGCCCAGGCAAGGCACCACGCATCTCTGAAGAAGCCAAGAGGGCATCACGCCCATGCAAGAAAGAAGGCAGAAGAGCTATGCAAACCATCATCACCAGCGAGAGCCAGCTCAGCCAGCCGGGACGCGCCAGAGCGGAGGCCGTCATCGAGGTTGAGGGCCTGGTCAAGCGCTACAAAAAAGCCCAGCGCAACGCCGTCGACGACGTCAGCTTCAGCGTGCCCGCCGGCAGCCTCTTCGCCCTGCTCGGGCCTAACGGGGCCGGCAAGACCACCGTCATCTCCATCCTGACCACCACCCTCAGCCCGACTGCGGGCCGTGTGCGCATCGCCGGCTACGACCTGGAGCAAGAGGCCGCCCACATCCGGCGCCAGATCGGCATCGTTTTCCAGAAACCAAGCCTGGACCAGAACCTGAGCGCCGAAGAGAACGTCCGCCTGCACGTCGCCCTCTACGGCCTCTACCCCTATCGCCCGGCTTTTCGCCTCATGCCCGCCGCCTACCGCCAGCAGGTCGAGGCCCTGGCCGAGCTGCTCGACATCAGCGAGAGCCTTTTCAAGCCCGTCAAGACCTTCTCCGGCGGCATGAAGCGCAAGCTAGAGATCCTGCGCGGTCTGCTGCACCAGCCCGCCGTTCTCTTCCTCGACGAACCAACGACCGGGCTGGACCCCGAGAGCCGACATAGCCTCTGGGACTACCTGCGGCGCGTGCGGGCCACCGGGCGCACAACCATCTTTCTGACCACCCACTACCTCGAAGAAGTCGAAGAGGCCGATGCAGTCTGCATCATGAGCCACGGCAAAATCGTGGCCGCGGGCACGCCATCCCAGCTCAAGGCCAGCCTGACGCAGGCCCGCCTCCTGCTGGATGCACCCGAGCGCGCCCGCCTGCGCCAGGAGCTGCAGCAGCTCGGGATTCCCTTTGTCGAGGCCGGGACCGCCTTCGAGCTGCCCATCGGTGGCCCCGAGGTCCAGCGCCTGTTTAAGCGCCTGGAGACGCCTCTCAGCCTGGTGCAGACACACGCCCCCAGCCTGGAGGAAGCCTACTTACAGATCATCGGTCGGCAAACTCTGGACAGTGAGGAGGAAGAAAGAGCATGACAACGCTTTCCCCCCAGTCGTCTTCCAGGCAGAGCGTGGCTCTGGCCACGGAAGCCAGCCAACACGAGGAGCTGCTGCGCCGCATCCTGGAGCCGCAGTCGGCCCAGCGCCCCCTAAACCGCACCTGGAACGCCATCGTGACCATCGCCGCCCGCGAGATCATGCGCTACCGGCGGGACAGGGCTTTTCTCCTCTTCTCGCTCATCATGCCCATCCTGCTCGTTCTGGGCCTGGAGGGACCGCTGCAGAGCAACTTTGGTCAGGCCGCCGGCTACAGCCTGGTGACCTTCGCCATCACCGGGATACTGGCCATGACCCTCTATGAGCATACCCTCCAGGGCATCCTCTCCTTGCTGGAGGACCGCGAGAGCGACTTCACGCAGGAGCTACTGATTGCCCCCGTCTCACGCTACGCCCTGATCGTTGGCAAGATCCTGGGGGCCTCGGTGGTTGCCCTGGCCCAGGGCTTGCTGGTTTTGCTCCTGGGCATCTTCTTCTTTCAGTTCCCGGTCTCGCCCACGGGTCTGCTCCTGCTCCTGCCCGTGGCGCTGCTCACCTGCTTCTCAGGCGGAGCCTTAGGCCTCCTCCTGCTCTCGCTCTTCAACAGCCAGCGCAGCGCCAACCAGGCCATTCCCCTGCTCCTCTTCCCCCAGTTCTTCCTGGCGGGCATCTTCATCCCCATGCGGAACCTGCCCTGGTACCTGGACCTGCTTTCGAAGATCACCCCGCTGCGCTACTCCGTCGACTTGCTACGCAACGTCGTCTACAGCGGCCAGCCCGAGTACGCCAAAGTCGTCCTGGAGGGGCCAGCCATCAACCTGGCGGTCGTCTGCGTCCTGACCCTGCTCTGTCTGGTCGCGGGCACCATCCTCTTTGTCCGCAGCGAGCGCGAACGCTAGCCTGAGCCGGCGCGTGAGCAAGCGAGCAGCTCCTGGCGCTCCCGCGCCTGGAAGCGGGCCTGGGAGCGCCAGGATCAGCGGCTAGAAGAGGGCCGGCGGCCAGTGTTGGATCTCTTCCGTAAAGAGAGAGACATCGATGGCGACCTTGCTCGGGTCATCGCCAAAGGTATAGAGGGGATTACAGGCGGCGCGCTCACTGGCGCCGCCGTCGCGTTAGGTCAGGGCAAGGCGGTGCAGCCGGCCCAGACCTCAGCCGAAGCAGGTCAGGTGCAGGGTGCGGCGCCGTGGCCCATCCAGCTCGACCAACACGAGGCGCTGCCAGGTACCCAGCAACAGGCGGCGCTGAGCATAGGGCACCACCAGCGATGGCCCGATGAGCGTCGCCAGAATGTGATCGGGCGCATGGGCTGGATCATGTGGATGGCGATAGCGGATCGACGGTAGCAGGCGACGCAGGGCCTCGAGGAAATCGAGATCGGTGCCCGGGTCGAGATCCATCGCCGTCACGGCACAGGTCGTATGCGGCACAAAGATCGTACACAGGCCGCTCTCTTGCTGGACATCGTGGAGGTAGCGCGCCACTGTATCGGTAATATCGATGATCTGATCCTTGTCGCGAGTTTCAATAGCCAGAATCTTCATCTCAGCCATAGGTTACTCCTCCTGGATGTAGCAGCAACATCTCTCTGTCGCGTCAACCCAGCGAGTGAGCGAGCCAGCCATCCAGCCAGCAAGGACGCACAGGGGAACCCGCGCGAATGCGGAGGGGTATCCTGTCCGGCCTCTCACTTCCAGCGCGCGACGGCTATCGGTAGCTCAGCAGGCGGGCTAGAGCTGTCGCCAGGTCTCTCTCTCTAGCTGGGTTTGCGCCCGCAGACGGTCAAGGCATAGCAGAGGCCGACGTGGTCCTCGCTGAGCATCTCCACCAGCATCCGCTCATAGAGGTCATCAAACTCGGCCTCGCTCAGCGAGGCGAAGCGCAGCAAGAAGGGCTTTGTCAAGGCGAAGGCCACTTCCGCATCTTTGACGCTGATAGCGTACATGTCGCTGCCATAAGAGCCATCGACCACATAGGGCACCTTGCGGATGGCCCCAAAGCCGGCCTCTAGCAGGAGCTTACCGAGGATATAGGGGACGCCGCTGGTGCGACCATCGACCGAAAAGGTGCGCTTCATACGGGCCAGGGCCGTGTAGAGATGGCCCATCATCTGCTGAAAGGCAGGGCTATTGGTCACTGTCAATTCAGGCTCTGAGAGGCGTAGCAGGCCGCCGGGGCGCAGCAGGCGCCAGCACTCAGCGATCAGCGACCGCCAGCTCTCCTGATCCATAAAGGCGAAGATCCAGCGGGCATTGATCAAATCAAACGAGGCATCGTGAAAGGCCAGGGGCTGGCGGGCATCCATCACTTCGAAGGAGACGTTGGCCAGGCCGCGCACGCGGGCCTGAGCGAAGGCGTAGCGGATCATCGTCTCACTGATGTCGAAGCCGACGATCTCCATCGAGGGATAGGCTGCCGCCAGGGAGAGTGCCCAGCCACCGGGGCCACAGCCGATATCAAGGACCCGGCGCACACCGCTGAGTTCCTCCGCCGTGAATTCCGGCAGCAGGCCGCCCATCGCCTGCGTCAGCAGCTGGTCCTGCATCATCAGACGCGACGTTTCGGCGGCATCCTCAGCATCGATCGTATACTGGCTCTGGGCAGCAGGCTCGGAAGAGGGGGCAGGGTGATCAGAGGTAGCCATGAGTTTCTCCGTTCCGTCCTTTCTCTGAACTCCAGCGAACGGTGAGGCCAGGCGCATTCGGGACAGGCAGCGAAGCGGTCGACAGGGAAGTTGAGCTCCTCAGCGAGCGCTAAGGCTGTCGATCGCCCTTATGCCAGCGGTCTGCGTCGGCCAGACAGGCAAGCAAGCAGACACCTTATCGAAGTTTCCAGGTGCGTGTGGGCGCGGAAGGCAGCATTTCCTTCTTGCTTGCGGCCAGGGCAACCCACAGGGACACGCTCCAGGATAGACTATCAGGAGTGGCAAGTCAAGCGGGAAGAGGCAACACAGCAGCCCGGCTTAGTTGAGCACTGTCCAGGGGTGCCAGCTGCCGTCAAACCACAGGTGCTGCAGGGCATTTGTGTCGGTACGAGCAAATACATCGATGTAGGCAGGGCCCCAGGAGATGGCGGTTGGCGATGAGGCCAGGTGTCCGCCGAAGGACTCCCAGGGGTGCCAGCTGCCGTCGTAGGCCAGGTGCAGAAGCGAGCCGGCGGGCGAGCAGGCGAAGACATCCAGGCGGCCAGCTCCCCAGGAGGCCACGGTCGGATCGTAGATGAAGCTGCCGCCGAGGGGTTCCCACGGCCCCCAGCTCGTGCCAAAGGCGCGATGCCAGAGGGCGTTATCGCCGCCGCGGGCGAAGACATCCAGGCGGCCCGGGCCCCAGGAGACGGCTGCCGGGGCCGAGGTGATGACGCCGCCCAGCGACTCCCAGTCATGCCAGAGGCCGTCGTACCACTTATGCCAGAGGGCGTTATCGACGCCGCGGGCGAAGACATCCAGGCGACCGGCGCCCCAGGAGGCCACAGCCGGATTCGAGGTCAGGGAGCCGCCCAGGTTCTCCCAATCGTGCCAGGAGCCATCAAACCAGCAATGCAGCAGGCTATTGTCGACGCCGCGCACGAAGAGATCGAAGCGCTCAGGGCCCCAGGCCACGGCCACGGGATCGAAGGCCAGTGAGCCAGTGAGCCGCTCCCAGGCGCGCCAGTGCCCATCGAAATGGCGATGCCAGAGTGTATTGTCGGCGGCGCGGATGAAGAGGTCGAGCTGGCGGACGCCCCAGGAGGCCAGGGCGGGACGGCTGTTAATGCCCATGATGAGGGCCTGGGCGGTCGCCTGGGCCTGTGGGGTTGGGCTGGCCGGCTGCCGGGTAGGCGAGGGTGAGGGCCTGGCCTGGGCGGTGGCCGTAGGACGCGGGCGAGAGGCGGGCGCCGGAGGCCGTCCCAGCAGGCTGCCCAGGGAGGCAAGTTGCTCCTCCAGGGCGCTCACGGCGAGATCGCCGGTCGCGGCGCTGAGCAGGGCCAGGGCTCCGATTCTGAGCAGGGCCTGACGGCGAGAGAGCGGCTGCGCCTCCGGCAGGGGCTTGCCAAGGGGCAGCGCCTTCAGCGCGGCCTGGAGCCAGCGAAGCGAGCGCCGTGGCGAGAGAGAGGGAGGAGCGGGAGTCACTGGCACCGCCGGGAGCAGGGCCGAGCGCGGCCTGCTGGCGCCTGCACTGGCATTGGCAGTCTCGGCCTCGGCCTCGACGCCAGCGAGGGATGGCGCCGCAGCCTCAACCGAAGTCGCCTCGGCTGAGGCTGCGGCTGCGGCTGCAGGGCTGTCTGCGCGAGCTTCGGAGGCGGAGGACTCCGCGCTTTCCGAGCGCCCGGCACGCGCCAGCAGAGCGGCGGGCTGAGCTGGCTGAGGTCCCGTTTCAGTAGCCGAGGCCAGGCGCGCGGGCAAGAGCAGCGGCCTGCCTGGGCGCCACGGCTCCGCCTCTGCTGGCGCGGCGGGAGCGGAGACCATCAGGCGAGCCGCCGGAACCTCAACAGTTGGTTCATCGGCGGCCTGAGCGAAAGCGGCCTCCAGGGCGCGGGCAAAGTCAGCGACGCTGGCAAAGCGCTCGCGCGGGTCTTTGGCCAGGGCTTTGAGGACAACCATCTCGATGGCCGGAGAGAGGGCAGGCTGCTTCTCGCGTAGCGGCGGCGGGGGCGCCTGCAGATGTTGCAGGGCGACGAGCATCTCACCCCCCACAAAAGGCGGACTGCCGCAGAGCCACTCGTAGACGACCACGCCCAGGGCATATTGATCGCTGGCTGGCGTTGGCGCTCCATCGATCTGCTCCGGCGCCATATAGGTCGTGGTGCCGGCGGCATTGGGCGGAGCGTACGGCGTGCGCGTCACGCCGGCCCCTGGCGCACGCATGGCGATGCCAAAGTCGCTCAGCAGGAGCACAAAGTTGTCGCCGAGCAGCATATTCTCAGGCTTGACATCGCGATGGATAATCTGGCGCTCGTGCGCATACTGCAGGGCCGCTGCCATCTGACGCACGTAGGAGAGGACGCGCCCCGGTGTCAGGACACTGCCAGTGGGATGGCGCTGGCGCAGTGAGCCGTAGGGGGCGTAGTTCATGACCAGATAGGGTGTCTCATCTTGAATGCCGAATTCCAGGACGCGGATGATATTCGGATGCGAGAGACGCGCGATTGTGCGCGCCTCGGCCAGGAATTGATTGAGAGCGTCCTGTGTCAGGCGCGTCTGCAACACCTTGATCGCTGCTGGTGTCTTGAGATAGATGTGCTCGCCCAGGTAGACGCGGGCAAAGCCACCGCTGCCAAGCACCTTGAGCAGACGGTAGTTACCGAGTTGTTGCCCTGCATAGTCTATCATCGGCCCGTCTCGACCCTGTCCTCTGATTGCGTTGCGTGCCTTGTCTGCTTTCCAGGGATGCTTTCCTATGCTTCGCTGTGTCTCGCCGTGATGCGCTTCGCTGGAGCAGCCGCCTTCCTACTCCCCTCGGGCTTATTATAGCGTACACTCCCTTTTTTCGGGACAAAAGTCCCATTGAACAGGAGAAAATAGTACTTCTAGGATCACTTTTCCCTGAAGCCTGCCTCTCCGGTGGAGGAAAGGCTGCCAGTTGTCGGCTCCCGCGCTCAGCGGCTATACTGAAGCATAGCGGTCAGTTGACGGCTGATCCCCGCGCTTCCTGCGATCCCCGCGTCCAGTCTAACCAGGTCTGGCCAGGGGAGGGAGGGAGGGAGGGAGGGATCGGCCTCTGGCAGTCCATCAGCCTGTAAGGCGACGAAGGGAGCGACGAGCAAGGCCCTATGTTGAATGATCCTGTTTTGCTTAACGATTGGCATGTGGTGGCGTATGCGCCGGCTTTACCCGAGCGCCAGCCGGTGGCGGCGCGCTTGCTGGATGAGGATCTGGTTCTGTGGAAGGTCGACGGGCGTGTCCACGTCTGGCGCGATCTCTGTGTGCATCGTGGCGCGCGCCTCTCACTGGGGCGCGTTGAGGATAGCTGCTTGGTTTGTCCGTATCATGGCTGGACCTACGATGAGGAGGGGCATTGTGTGCGTTTCCCGGCCCATCCTGAGCAGAAGCCACCGGCAACGGCCCACGCGCGCGTCTATCGGAGCTGTGTGCGCTACGATTGGGTCTGGGTGACGCTGGGGGAGCCTCAGCATGATGTGCCGGTTTTTCCCGAGTGGGATGATGGCAGTTTCCGCAAGGTGCATACGGGCCCGTACTCTATTGAGACCAGTGGGCCGCGCGCGATCGAGAATTTCCTCGATGTGGCGCATTTTCCGTATGTGCATGCAGGTCTCCTGGGCGATCCGGCCCACGCGGCTATCAATGATTATACGGTGGAGACGGGCGATGATGGTATCACGGCGCGCGATATTACGGTCTGGCAGCCGAACCCCGATGGCAGTGGTCAGGGCGCGGAGGTGACCTATACCTACCGCGTGCTGCGTCCGTTGACGGCCTATTTTGTGAAGACGTCGCAGGGGCCGCGCTTTGCGATGTTCTTTACGGTGACGCCGGTGAGTGAGCGCCGCTGCATCGGCTGGCAGTATGTGGCTTTGAACTATGGGGAGCAGAGTGAGGAGGAGATTCGGCGCTTCGAGGATATGGTGATGCAGCAGGATGTTCGTGTGATTGAGTCGCAGCGTCCCGAGCTGCTGCCGCTGGATCTGCAGGCGGAGCTGCATCTGCGCTCGGACCGGACAGCCATCGCTTACCGCCGCTGGCTGCGTCGTCTGGGGGTGACTTTCGGGACGGCTTAAACGCTGCCTCTTTGCACATGGGGTGGCTTCCGTTCCTGGCCGTCGCTTCTGGTCTGTCCTTTTTGCTTGTGTGACAGGAAGAACACGATAGAGACTGTTACTGCCGGTCATGCTATTCGTCTTCTCCAGTAGAAGAAGGCGCACAAAGAGGGGCAACCAATGAGCGCGACCTCTCACCCGCCCGAGGTGGCGCGGCTGGTTTCGCATCGGCGCTGTGTAGAGCGCATCCGCCGCGCCTGGCCGGCTTTTCTGGAGCGCCGTCGCCAGCGTCTGGCTGAGCAGGAGCGCTACGGAGGCGGCCACCAGTCTGGGGCGTATGCCCCATCAGCGCGGCGATGCAGCGGAGATCGACCGTCAGCTGGCTGATGCGTTGGAGCAGTTGGGCTATGCTCCGGGTGAGCAGGGGCAGGCGCCGGCTCCGTCGGCTTGCCCGTCCCAGCAGGAGCGTCGTGCGGGTGGTCGTCATGCCATGAGAGAAGAGCAGAGTTCTTCTTGAGTGAGGGCGTCTGATCGTATGATCGCGACCTCAGTTTCCTCAGCTAGCGTATACTCGCAGCTCGTCCCTTTGCGATGTGAGGGGAGGCGGCCAGAGCGGTGTTGCAGGCGGCGTTAGGGCTGGCGGCACCTGCTCTGGCTGCCTTTTTTGTCGCAGTCAGACCCTCGACCGCGCTTTTGGTCTGCCGTATCCGGGCCAACTGGGGAAGAGCAGACAGGCGTGGGCGATCGCTTCAGCACTCCGGTCCAGCAGCTACCTACGGCGCCAGGAGGCTTGTGAGGAGGTTTCGGCACGTGTATAATAGGGGCTTGCTCAACTCGACTCCGCTGCGGAAGGAGGTCCCTTGTGCCGCGCAAGAAGAACGGGAAGCCGGGGAACAAGGGTAATGGCTATCAGGTCGATCCCCAGATGGCGCAGAATCCGGTCTTGCCACTGGCGCTGCGCTCCAATGAGCATTTGACGATCGCTGAGCTGGAGCAATGGCTCTGGGATGCCGCTTGTGCGATCCGTGGGGCGACCGATGCGCCGAAGTTCAAGGATTTTATTCTGCCGCTGGTCTTCTATAAGCGGCTCTCGGATGTCTTTGACGATGAGTGCGCAGACTGGAGCAAGCACTTCGGCGATGAGGCGGTGGCGCAGCAGTTTATTGAGGAGGATCACCGTCAGGCGCTGCTGGAGGGACGCAGGCCGATGGTGCGCTTTCTGATTCCGGCGGCCTATCGCTGGGAGCAGTTGCGCAATCATGGTCTGGCCGGGTTGGGTGAGTTTGTTTCGGAGGCGATGCAGCAGGTGGCGAAGCTGAATCCGGCGCTCGATGGGGTGATCAATGTCCGCGATTATAATGAGCGCCAGGGCGGTCAGCGGACGCTGGACGATGAGCGGCTGGCGGCCTTGATTGAGGTGATCAGTCGCCATCGCCTGGGTTTGCGCAATGCGGAGCCGGATGTGTTGGGCCGCGCCTATGAGTATCTGCTGCGCAAGTTTGCTGAGGGCCAGGGACAGAGCGCGGGCGAGTTCTATACGCCGAAAGAGGTGGGCTGGCTGATTGCGTCGCTGCTCGATCCGCGCCCGCGCAGTACGATCTATGATCCGGCCTGCGGCTCGGGCGGGCTGTTGATTAAGGCGCGCCTCTATTTCGAGGAGCACCATCCCGAGGAGCGTAGTAAGGCGCCGCGCCTCTTTGGGCAGGAGCTGAATCCGGTGACGTTGGCGATTGCCAAGATGAATATGTTCTTGCACGATTATACGGATGCGCTCTTGCTGCCGGGCGATACGCTGCGCCGGCCCGGTTTTGTGGCCGAGGGGGCTGGCCTGCGTCGCTTCGATTATGCGGTGGCCAATCCGATGTGGAACCAGGATGGCTACGATGATGAGTTTTACGATCATGATCCGTATGGACGCTGTCAGGGTTTTGGGAAGCCGCCGGCCCATTCGGCAGATTGGGGCTGGATTGAGCACATCTATGCCTCGCTGAATGAGCAGGGACAGGCGGCAGTGGTGCTGGATACGGGAGCGGTCTCGCGCGGCTCGGGGAGTAAGAATAGTAACCGCGAGCGCGAGATTCGGGCGTGCTTTGTGGAGCGGGACCTGATCGAGGCGGTGATTCTGCTGCCCGATAATCTGTTCTACAATACGTCGGCGCCGGGCATTGTGCTGTTGCTGCGTCGTCAGAAGCCGGAGGAGCGGCGCAATCAGTTGTTGCTAGTGAATGCTTCGCAGCTCTTCGTGAAGGAGAAGCCGAAGAATGTGTTGAGCGAGGAGGGGATTGCGGCAATCACGGAGGTCTACCGGGCCTGGGAGTCGCGCCCGCGCTTGAGCCGGGTGATTACGCTGGAGGAGGCGCGCGCGACGGATTATAATTTGAGTCCGTCGCAGTTTGTTGATACGACCCCGGCGGCGAGCTATCGCCCTCTGCCGGAGATCCTGGCCGATCTGGCCCGCGTTCGTGCTCAACGCGAGGAGGCTGAGCGAGAACTGGAGAGGCTTCTCTCCAAACTGAGTATAAAGCAGGCACCGATAGAGCATGGCTGGTAGCTGGAAACGTGTCCCTCTCGCTGAAATTGCAGAGTTTACAAGCAAGCCTAGAGAACTGCGGCTTGCAGACTATAAAGCTATTCCTTTTGTACCTATGGAGCTGATCCCTTCCGATAAAATAGCTATTGACGGCTTCTTAATGAAAGATCCATCTGTAATATCAAGCGGCACCTTCTTTAAAGAAGGGGATATCCTTCTCCCCAAAATTACGCCTTCTTTCGAAAATGGTAAGCAAGCAATAGCTAAAGATTTACCTTTACCATTCGGGCTAGCAACTACAGAAGTTATACCATTAAGAGAAAAAGCTAATATTAGTGACAAGCTCTTTTTATTCTATTTCTTGCTCAAAGGTGATGTCCGACAGAGCTTAGCCAGCAAGATGGAAGGGACAACGGGACGACAAAGGCTCAACACCGAAGCGCTGAAAACCCTACCTGTACCGCTCCCCCCTCTTCCCGAGCAGCGGGCTATCGCGCGTGTGCTGCGCGCCGTGCAGGAAGTGATGCAGGCCCTGCGGCGCGAGCTGGAACTGGAGCGCGAGCGCAAGGCTGCCCTGATGCACCACCTCTTTCGCTATGGCACACGCGGCGAGCCAACCAAGCAGACGGAGATCGGCGAGATCCCGCAGAGCTGGAAGGTGGTGAGATTGAGAGATATAGTTACTCTACAAAGAGGGGTAGACCTGCCCATTCAGAGGCGGTCGCCCGGGACGATCCCCGTCGTTGGCTCGAACGGTATTGTTGGCTGGCATAATCAAGCACTATCAGACGAACCTGTACCAGGTATCACAATCGGACGCAGCGGCAGTGTTGGTTCTCTATGCTATCTGGAGCAACCTTACTGGCCTCTGAATACAGTACTCTATGTTAGTGACTTCCACGGTAATGACCCCCAATTCATTTACTACTGGCTACATCTCTTCGGTTTTGAGAAATACAGTCAGGGGGTGAGTGTCCCCACTCTCAATAGAAACAGCGTCTACCCTATCCTCTTTCCATTGCCACCTCTTGAGGAGCAGCTTCAAATCGCCCAAATCATGGCTGTCAGCGACCTCAAAATCACCGCCCTTGAACAAGAGCTAGCCCTCTATCAAGAGCTTTTTCGCGCGCTGCTAGAAGAACTCATGAGTGGTCGTCTCTCAGTTCAGCCGCTTCTGGAGCAGGAGCCGGCATGAGACACGTAGAAGGGAGCATAACATCGTGGGCAAAGAAGAGAAGACCGTACAGGACCCGCTGATCCATTACGCCGGCCAGATCGGCTGGCACTTCGTCAACGCCAGAAGCGCCCTCCAGCGACGCGGCGGTCCCCAGGGCCGTTTCTTCCGCGACACCCTGGAAGAGCAGCTCATCCGCCTCAACCCTGGCCTCGTCAACGACGAGCGCGCCAGCGAGATCGCCAACCTCCTGGCCAGGCTCCCCGCCAGCATCGAAGGCAACCGCCAGGCCCTTAGCTGGCTGCGCGGCGAGCAATCCCTCTACATCCCCGCAGAGAAGCGTGAGCGCAACATCCGCCTCATCGACTTCGACCAGCTCGACAACAACATCTTCGCAGTCACCAAAGAATGGTCCCAGCGCAACGACCTCTACACCAACCGCGCCGACATCATCTTCCTCATCAACGGCCTCCCCGTCGCCATCGTCGAAACCAAAAAAGCCACCCTCGCCGAGGGCCTCAGCCTCGGCGTCGACCAGCTCCGCCGCTATCACCGTGAAACCCCTGAAATGCTCGTCATACCCCAGGTCTTCGTCGTCACCCAGCTCTTCGACCTCTACTACGGCGCCACCTGGAACACCGACCGCAACAGCCTCTTCAACTGGAAAGAGGTCGTTGGCCCCCTCAGCACCTTCGAACAAAAGGTCTGCGACTTCTTTGATCGCCGCCGCTTCCTGCGCGTCCTGCGTGACTACCTCATCTTCCTCACGCGAGACGACCAGCTCAGCAAAGTCATCCTGCGCCAGCATCAGATGCGCGCCGTCGAAAAAGTCGTCGCCCGTGTCGAAGAGGGCCAGAAGCGCCGCGGCCTCATCTGGCATACCCAGGGCAGCGGCAAAACCCTCACCATGCTCACCATTGCCGCCCGCCTCCTGCATGCCCCTCAGCGCGAAAAGCCCACCGTCATCATGGTCGTCGACCGCAACGAGCTAGAGCAGCAGCTCTTTAAAAACATCCAGGCCTACGGCCTGGGCAGCGCCAAAGTTGCCGAAAGCAAGAAGGACCTGCAGGACATCCTCGACTCCGACTATCGCGGCCTGGTCGTCACCATGATCCACAAATTCGACGGCATCCGCCCCCAGAGCAACCCACGCAAGAGCATCGTCGTCCTCGTCGACGAGGCCCACCGCAGCACCGGCGGCGAGCTGGGCACCGAGCTGATGGCCGCCCTGCCCAATGCTACCTACATCGGCTTCACTGGCACCCCCATTGATCGTCTCTCCCGGGGCCAGGGTACTTTCAAGGTCTTCGGCTGCGAAGACCCCGAGGGCTACCTCGACAAATATTCGATCGCCGACTCTATCGCCGATGGCACTACCGTCGCCCTCAACTACGCCCTGGCTCCCTCTGCCCTGCGCGTCGACCGCCAGACCCTGGAGCGCGAGTTTCTTGAGCTGACCGAGGCCCAGGGCGTCAGCGACATCCAGGAGCTGAACGCCATCCTCGACCGCGCCGTCAAGCTCAAGGAGATGATGAAAGCTCCCGAGCGCGTCGACGCCATCGCCCGCTTCGTCGCTGAGCATTTCTTGCAGAATGTGCACCCGATGGGCTTCAAAGCCTTCCTGGTAGCCGTCGACCGCGAAGCCTGTGTTCTCTACAAGCGCGCCCTCGAGCGCTACCTGCCCGTCGACTGGATCGAGGCCGTCTACTCCCCCTCCCACAAGGATAGCGGCGACCTCAAGGCCCTGGCCCTCAGCGAAGATCAGGAGCGCGCCATCCGCCGCGACTTCCTCCAGAAGCAGCGCCTGCCCAAGATCCTCATCGTCACCGAGAAGCTGCTCACCGGCTACGACGCCCCCATCCTCTACTGTCTCTACCTCGATAAGCCGATGCGCGACCACGTACTGCTACAGGCCATCGCCCGCGTCAACCGCCCCTACGAAGACGGCGAGGGCCAGGTCAAGCCCTACGGCTTCATCCTCGACTTCGTGGGCCTCTTCGACCAGCTCGAAAAGGCCCTGGCCTTCGACTCTGACATTGTACAGAGCGTCATCCAGGATATCGAGATCCTCAAGCAGCTCTTCGCCTCCTGGATGCAGAACGAGGCTCAGCCACACCTGGCCTATGCTCGCGCCCTCCAGGACGACCAGGGCTACGAGCGTGCCCTGGAGTACTACTTTGACGACAAGCAGCGGCGCCAGGATTTCCTGACCTTCTTCCGCCGCCTGCAAAACCTCTACGAGGTCATCGCTCCCGACGCCTTCCTTCATCCCTATTTGGAAGACTACCAGGCGCTCGCCGAGCTGTACGCCATCGTCCGCCGCGACCTCGACCTGGTTCCTGTCGACCACGAGTTGACCGCCAAAACCAAGGCCCTGCTGCGCTCGCGCACCAGCAGCAGCACACCAACAGCCCCGGAGGCCGTGCGCGAGCTGAGCATCGAACGGCTGCAAGCCCTCAAGAATAGCCGTCTCTCTTCTTTAGGAAAGATAATCAATTTGCGTAAATTGCTCTCACTGACCGTCGAAACCAAAGCCAGGCAAGAGCCGCATCTGGTCTCGATCGGCGAGCGCGCCGAAGAGGTAGCGCGCGAGTACGAGGCGCGCCATGTTGCCACTCAGCAGGCCCTCGACGAGTACGAGAAGCTGGCCGAGGAATATCTGCACGCCAGCGAGGAGCGTCAGCGCCTGGGTCTGAACCCGAACGCCTTTGCTATCTACCAGGAGCTGCGCCGGCAGGTGGTCACCGCCAGTCCACAACAGGCTCAGGCTCTTGATGAGGCCTTTCGGCATCATCCCGACTATGAATGGAATCCTACCGAAGAGAGCCAGTTGCGCGCCGAACTCTATCGCCTGCTGTATCCTGTGTGTGGGGTCACGTTAGCGGTGAGCCTTGCCTCAAAACTGTTACGTCTGGAGCGAGTAAAAGAAGCATGACAGCGCCCAAAAAGAAATCGAAGCGACAATCCCCTGAAGAACCGCAATACTGGTACGACGATGAAGAACTCCGCTGGGCCGTGCGCTACTGGGCGGCGCGCATCGGGGTCAAGGTGCCCCAGGTGCGTTTCCAGCGCATGCCTGATGCCTGGGGACGCATCACGCCAAATGGCTGGCTGGCGCTTGATCCCACCTTGCTGACGCTGCCGCGCCCCTTGGGCGAGCTGGTGATCGTTCACGAACTCGTACATCAGCTTGCCCCCAATCATGGCCGGGTCTTCAAACTCTTCATGCATGCCTATCTGCCCGACTGGGAAGAGCGGGAGCGCGAGCTACAGCGCTATGCCCAGACCCCGGACGAGCGCAGGCCAGCCCCCTAACGAGGCGAGGATGGCAGCCAGGAGGGGCCGAGGCCGAGGCCGGCCTGATCTGGTCTGACCCCTCCTGGCTGGCACCTGTTAGTGTGGGCTTTCTACTGCAGCTAACTAGCCAGGCTGAGATAGCGCCTGCCTGTTCCGACCTGGTAACGCTTGCAGGAAAGCAGCCTCTACCGGTACAATGATAGAAAACAGGGCCTGTGAGGCTGCACAGCGCCGGCGGCCTCCCCAAACTGCAGAACAGACACAACCGACCTGGACTCATGACCGATCCAATTTCGACCGATGACAGCGCCGTCAGCGCAGCGGAGCAGCCCGGTCACAGGCCCCCATCTGTCCCGCCTGCGTCTGGCCAGGCGAGAAACTGGCCAGCCACTACGGCCAACGCCATGCAGCAGCAGGAGAGAGGAGGTCCGCGAACCTGTGAGCAGTCCTCTGATCAGCGATCTCAGCAGCAGCCGCCACCATCGCCACAGCCGAACGCGGGTTAGTCAGCGCTTCAGACCAGGCAGAGCAACCCGCTACGGGCGCTACGTCCGCTACCTTGGCTCGCTCAGCCGCGCCAGCCGGCGAGCGGTCCAGGTCACTCGGCGGAGGGTGCGAGTTCCCGCCTGGCGGCGCATCGCTTTCTCACGCTATGGGCTCGCCTGGCTTGTCGCCTATCTCTATGGCTCATTGCCGCTCGTCTACTGGCTCGGACGACGCAGCGGCGTCAACCTGCGCAAAAGCGGCTCGGGCAACGTCGGCGTCTCCAACCTGCTCAGCAGCAGCAAGCGGGGACGACGCTGGGCAGTGCCAGCTGCGCTCTTCGACGCCTCCAAAGGCTACCTGCCAATCAGCATCTGCCGCCGCCTGGGCTACCCGCGTGAGGTAGCCGAGCTGGCCGGCGTTTGTGGCGTCATGGGCCAGTGCTGGCCGCTCTTTTTGCGCTTCAACGGCGGGCGTGGTCTGAGCGCTTTTCTGGGGGCCGCCCTGCAGATCAACCGCCGGGCTGGCGTCCTGGCCCTCTCAACCCTGGCCAGCGGTGTCCTCTGGCGCCTCGGGTCCCTGCTCTCCCACCACCGCGCACCAATGCAGGCCGCTCGCCGGTCCTGGGTCGGCTCTGGCCACACCGCTACCCGCAGCAAGGTGGTACCCCTCAGCGGCCTGGCAGCGATTCTGCTCTTCACCCTCATCTGCCTGCGCGAGCATGAACGCACGCAGCGCCAGCAGCTCATTCCTCCCCTGCTGGCCGCCCTGCTCCTGCTGCGCCGCCTGACCGCTCCGTTGCCCGACGATGTCGAGCATGGTCCCGCGCGTCAGCCCGCGGCCCTGCTCTATCGCCTACTCTACGACCGCAATACGCCCGACTAAGATACCATCTGCGCACGAGCAGGCTAGCCAGTCGCACAGCTCGCACAGCAGTCAGCAAAGACGATCAGCCACCGCTCGCAGCAAGCAAGCAAGCAAACAAACAAACAAACAAACAAGAAGGAGCTGAGACGAGACAAGCAGTAACAATGATAGGGGTCGTCACCGATAGCACTGACCACCATCCATCCTCTGCCTCAGCATCGTTCTTTGAGCAGACAGCCCCAGACCTGTTCAATCTGGGTATGACCCGCTTGGTCCAGGTGGAGCAAGAGCACCGGCTTGTTCAGGACATTGCCGTCGCTGCCAAAAGCAATGGTCCCTGTGATTCCTTGCCAGGCTTGCTTGCCGGTAATCTGCAGCAGGGCCTGCCGCACGCGCACCCCCGTTAATGGCTGACGCTGCTGGAACAGGCGAGCACAGGCTTCCGCCAGGACGGAGACGGCATCATAGGTCAGCATGCTATCGGCATCAGGCCGGGTGTAGCCATAAGGACCACGGCCCGGCGGCGTCGGCCCGAAGCTGGCCGCATAGGTCTGCAGGAAGGTCTCCATTTGCGGCAGGGAACGCCCCTGCCATTCATCGGGAAAGGCAAAGGCCGTAAAGTAGAGACGCCCGCTGCGAAAGGAGGGCCGCGCCTCCTGGGCGTAGTTCCCATAAATGTAGAGGGCGTCACCTCCCAGCACCAATGGACAGGCGGTCGTCGCCAGGGCCGCCAACGGCTGGCAGGGCGGCAATGCCTCCAGCAGCTTGCTGACATCGGCAGAATAGCCCGCGAAGTAGATCAGGTCCGGCTGACTACGCAGGGCCTCCTGCAGGAGATGGGGCAGGTTGCCAGGCCGACCAACCTGATACTCTTCAGTAGCTGTGATCTGATGGCTGGCATCTTCGAAGGCCAGACGAAAGGAGGCGGCCAGGCTCTGACTGTACTTGTCGCGCGGGTCTTCGAAGAGAGCAACCCGCCGGGCCTCCAGTGTCTGTCGCGCGTAGAGAGCGGCATCCTCACCCTGGAGAGCGTCCGGTGGAGCAATGCGCGCGAAGTAGGGCAGGTTGCGCAGATCATTGCCGGAGGCGGTCGGCGAGAGCATCGGTAGATGGGCCTGATCAACCAGGGTCACGCTTTCGCTGACATCCTGGCTCAGCTCCCACCCAATGATTCCCACAATGGGCGCACTGCCCTCGGAGGCCGCCGCAGCCTGAATGATCTGACAGGTGACCTGAGCCGCTCCGCCACTGCCAGCGTTGGCTAGCAGGAGGCGCATTCGTAGTGTGTGAGTATCATTAAAGATGCGTTGGCCGATATAGGCTCCTTGTAAAAGATCTCGCGCTCCTCCGATATACTGCGGAGTGAAGCGCGTGGCGACCACCAGGGTGATGGTCGGCAGGCCACTCTGCTCAACGGCAACGTTTTCTGCGTAGATGCGCGCTTCAGCATCGTTTGTCACTTGCTCGGTGGCGCTTTGCCAGAGCGACTGCGCCTCAGACAGGTTGCCGGCACTATATTGCTGCGCCGCCTCCTGCTTGCGCTCCAGGTCGGGCAAACTGGTGTCTAAGACCGCGGAGCCATCGCTGATGCCGATCAGTTCTCCATTGGGAGCCTTCGTCATGCCAAGATAGGCCGAGGAGGCCAGGTTGTTGCGTGGCAGGCTGCAGCTCGTCGCCGAGGGGATGTGAGGCCAGACGCGCGGTATGATATTCCAACCGAGAAAGACCAGCAAGAGCACGCACGTGAGCATCACCCAGAAGCGCGTCTTCGCCACTAGCGCAGCCAGATCCTCGCCAAGAGCTTTCAGCAACCGAATGAAGCCCATGCGCGCCTCGTGAAACTGCAGGACAACCCCTATGACGCCAAGGACAAGCCCGAGGAAAGCGGTCAGCTGAGCGGAGCCGCTCGCCTGATAGCAGAGCCAACAGAGGATAGCGATAAACAGGAGCAGGAAGCCCACTTGGGCCAGGCGTCTGCTCATGCTGGTCCCCTCCTTCCTTTCCCTGGAAGGAACGTTCAGGACAACTAGACCTCTTCTGATGTAGATAGACGCAGCGGAAGGCGGCAGCTTGCTGCTCATTATAGTCTATCAAGCAGGGTCTGCCTATTGTGCCTTTCTCTCCCGGAAGGACAGGGCCCGGCCAGTCTGGCGTAAGGGAACGGCCTGTACTATGATAAAAGCAGAGTGGCCTGGGCATGAGGTGAAAGCAGCGCAGCGCAGCGGTGACCTGCTCTCACCTCACCCGCTCGTTCGCTCGCTCGCCATCGGGCAAGGAGGCCAGAGAGAGAAGGAAGGCCCGACCCAAGTCGCCGGAAGGAGCACTGGCGGCTGAGTCCAGCCGAGCGCAAGGGAAAGATCACCAAGGAGCAACAAGGGAGCAATGCAGCACAGTGTCTCTTTGACCGGCGGGCAGGCAGTGGTAGCCAGCCTGCGCGCCCACCATATCGAGGTCGTTTTTGGCATTCCGGGAGTACATAACCTGCCGATCTACGACGCCCTCTACGATGAGCCGGGGATACGTCACGTCCTGGCACGCCACGAGCAGGGTGCGGGTTACATGGCCGATGGCTATGCGCGTATCGCCGGGCGCCCTGGCGTAGCCCTGGTCATCACGGGACCGGGCGTGACCAATATTGCCACGCCGCTGGCCGATGCCTATGCCGATTCGCTACCGCTGCTGGTCATTGCCACCAGCCTGCCGGGTGAGACTGGCGGTCGCTCCTGGGGCCGTTTGCATGAGCTTAAGGACCAGCTTGGGCTGGCGCAGGCCCTGGTTGGCTGGAGCCATGAGGTGCAGCGGGTGGCAGAGATTCCGGAGGTCATCGCTGAGGCCCTGCGTCAGATGCGCACGAGCCGGCCCCGCGGCGCTTTCCTTCAGATTCCGCTCGATGTGCTTGAAGCTCAGGAGACCATGCCGCTGCCCGCCCTGGAGGAGGGTCAAGAGCCGGCACAGGCACCCGCTGAAGAGAGTGTTCAGGCAGCACTGGAGTTGCTGCGCACGGCACGCCGACCTGTGATTATCGCTGGGGCCGGAGTGACCGCGGCTGGGGCAAACCATGAGCTGCTGCGCCTTGCCGAGCTGCTGCAGGCTCCGGTCTTGCTTGGAGGCAAGAGCCACGATGTCTTGCCCAACGATCACCCGCTGGTCATCACCACGCGCGGCGCCCCGTCGCGCACGCTTGGTCCACTGCTGAGCCGCTCCGACCTGGCGCTGGTCGTTGGCAGCAAGCTGGGGATGCAGCGCACAACATTGCCAGCTCTGGAGCGTAGCCGGAGTGGGCAGGCAGAGACGGGCCGTCTGCCTCTGCCGGAGAAGCTGATCCACATCGATATCGATGCCGATGAGATTGGCCGGCGCTATCCGGCCAGCGTCGCCCTGGTCGCCGATGCGCGCCTGGCCCTGAGCGCCCTCCTGGCGGGACTGGAGGAAAGGACAGCAGGACAGTACGAGGATCGTCGCGAGGAGGTGGCCGCCGTGCGCGCTGCTTTGGGCGAGCGAGCACAGCGGATCTACGGTGAGGTTATGCCCTGGCTGGAGGCCCTGCGGACAGCCCTACCGCGCGAGGGGATCGTGGTGGCCGATATGACAATGGCTGGCTATGCTGCCGCTCAAACCTTTCCGGTCTACGAGCCGCGCAGCTTCATTCATGCCTCTGAGCTGTGTTCCATTGGGACGGGCCTGCCGCTGGCTTTAGGGGCTCAGCTGGCCGCGTCCCAGCGTCCAGTGGTGGCTCTTTGCGGCGACGGGGGCTTTCTGCAGAATGTGGGCGAGCTGGCCACGGCAGCGCAGGAGCGCATTCCGGTGGTGACCATTGTCTTCAATGATGCCAGCTACACGGCGGTAAAGAACGATCAGCTGCAGCGCTTCCCCGGACGCAGCATCGCGACAACCCTGGAGCCACCCGATTTTGTGACCCTGGCCCGAGCCTTCCATGTTGAAGGCCAGCGCGTCGAGGCTCCCGAGGAGCTGGCCCGGTTGCTGCGCGCGCGGCTGGCCTTGCCGCTGGAGGAGGCTCGTCCTCTGTTAATCGAAGTGCCTTTGGCGCAGCGCTGAGCTGAATCGGGGAGCCAGTCGTTTGATGTCTCTTAGCTCTGGGCTCGCGCTCGCAGGTTGAATTCAATCAGCGCTGGGCGTGCGGTAATCTTGTGGAGCGAGAGTCGCTGCGGCTGCCGACGCTGGTGGACGCACTGCCGCCAGACGCACTGATCTTCTGGCGCGCGGGCTATGACCGCTTTGCTTTCTTCCGAAGCGGTGAGGGAGATGATCCGCCTGTCTCTAGCTGGCAGCGTCTGGCCGACAAGCCAAGTGCCTGGGAGCCTACGGGGAAGTGCTTTGTGACCTTTATAGAGCAAGAGCTTGAGCAGGCTCTGAGGCGTCGGGCGACGCCGGAGAAGGCACTGACTCGTCACAGTGGCCTGCTGAGCGAGCTGGCGATCTCGATTGATACGCTCTTGCCCTTGCAGCGGCAGGCGGATCGCGTGCCGCTGCGTTTGCTAGATGATGCTTTTGTCTTCTATCAGCATTATGAGTCGGTCTTTGACTTCTTTCGTCTGCTTGATCTCAGGGACTGTCTGCTCTATGAATCTCCTTTCTGTCACTCAGAGTCTCAAAGGAGGTCACTGTCTTGCTCCAACCAAAGCTGCGCTATTACGGTCACTCCTCTGAAGGCATCACCTCCTTCGCCTGGGCTCCCAATGCTCCCCTTCTCGCCCTCTCCACTATCTCCGATCAGATCCAGCTCTGGGACCTCTCCTCCCGCTCCCTCCTGCGCTCCTGGCCCGCTCCCGCCTCCTCACATCTGACTTGGTCCTCCGACGGTTCCCTCCTCCTCTCCAGCTCCGGCCACCTCTGGAACCCCCTCTCCGGCCAGCTTCTTTTCCGCTGTCCTGGCCACCGAGCAACTCTCTCTCCCAATGGTACCTTCATCGCCGCTCCTTCCAGGACTGCTATTCTATTGCAGGATAGTCACCGTGGTTTCTTCCTCCAGCGTCTTCCACACCCTAGCCCCGTGCATAGCCTCGCCTGGTCCCCCGACAGCTCGTTTCTGGCCTCCTATATCTCCCTCAATTACCCTTACGGAGCCATTCTCCTCTGGCTGATCCCCTCCGGTCAGCTCCTCCGCCGCCTCACCGACCACGTCGGCTCTCCCTCCGCTCTCGCCTGGTCTCCCGATGGCTCTCTCCTCGCTTCCGCCGATAGCCACGGCCACCTCCTCCTCTGGCTCCCCTCCTCCGGCCACCTCCTCCATCACCTTCCTCCCCGTACCTTCACTCCCTCTCCCATCTCTGCCCTCGCCTGGTCTCCCGATGGCTCCCTTCTCGCTGCTGGCGATAGCCACGGCCACCTCCTCCTCTGGCTCCCCTCCTCCGGCCACCTCCTCCATCACTTTCCTCCCCGTACTTTCACTCCCTCTCCCATCTCTGCCCTCGCCTGGTCCCCTGATGGCTCCCTTCTCGCTGCTGGCGATCAAACCGGCACCGTCCACCTTTGGCAGCCCCAGACCGACCAAACCCTGCTCCGCCTGCCTGAGCAACGTTCCCCCGTCCATACCCTTATCTGGTCTTCCGACAGTTCGCACATCGCCGTCATCTACGGCGACCGCTCAGCTATCGTCTGGCACCTCCCCACTGGTCTGCCCATACTCCACTTCCCTAGTCACGGCGGCTATCCTACTACTGCCCTCTGGCTGCCCGACAGCTCCCTCATCGCGTCTGCAGATGAAGCTGGCTTCCTCCATCTCTGGCTCCCCTCCTCTGGCGAGCTGTTCCTCCGCCTACGTGCCCACACAGAGCCGATTACTGCTCTCGCCTGCTCCCCCGATGGCTCTCTCCTCGCTTCCGCCTCCAAGGACAATACTGTCGCCATCTGGCACACTTCATCGGGCCAGCTCCTCCGCCGCTATACCGCCCATACTGCCGACGTCGTCTCCCTTGCCTGGTCCCCCGACGGTTCCCGCATCGCCTCTGCCGACGACGATGGCCTGATCCATCTCTGGAACCCTTCCACTGGACAGACACTCCTCACCAAGCCCTTCGAGCACGAGTGCTGGTCCCCCTCGCTCTCCTGGTCTCCTGACGGCTCTCGCCTCGCTGTTACTGCCTCCTCCGATCTATTCCCCCCCACGATCTCTATCTGGTCGGCTGACTCTTTCCAGCCCCTCCTGCACTACTCTGGCCATAACTACGATATTCTCTCTGTCTCCTGGTCTCCCGACGGCTCCCTGATTGCCTCCGTCTCAGACAGCGATTTCTACGATCCTAACACCGCCTCTCTGCACCTCTGGGACCCCTCCTCGGGCCGCCTCCTCCAGCGCTGGCCCTGCCACTCTTCCCTCCCCCCCGTCTGGTCCCCCGACGGCTCCCTCCTCGCCTTCGACGGCCCCCACGGCCTCGAAATCCGCTCCGTCCGCTCCGGCCTCCCTCTCCTCTTCCTCCCTGCCTCCTCCCCCTGCGCCTGGTCCCCCGACGGCTCCCTCCTCGCCTCCCTCTCCCCTTTCTCCGTCGACCTCTGGCCCGTCTCCTCTCTCCTCGCCTCCCCCTCTTGACTTCCCCCACTCATTGCCCTATCCTGTCTCTCGCCAGCTCTCTTGCTCACCCTCTCTCCGCTCACCCTGTTCACACGAAAGGAGGTCTTTCCCATGCTCCAACCCCTCTTCCGCTACTACGGCCCTCAGGCCTCCGGTATTACCTCCTTCGCCTGGGCTCCCAACGCCCCCCTTCTCGCCCTCTCCACTATCTCCGATCAGATCCAGCTCTGGGATCTCTCCTCCCGCTCCCTCCTCCGCTCCTGGCCCGCTCCCGCCTCCTCACATCTGACCTGGTCCTCCGACGGTTCCCTCCTCCTCTCCAGCTCCGGCCACCTCTGGGACCCCTTCTCCGGCCAGCTCCTCTCCCGCCTCCCTGACCATCCCTCTCCCTCCTCTCTCTCCCCCGACGGCTCCCTCATCGCCTCCTTGTCCCATTCTGGGCATGCCCTCCTGCTCTGGGAGTCCCGCCACGGCCAGCTCCTGCTGCGCCTTCCTCTCCCCCATCCCAGCTCTGCTCTCGCCTGGT
>NZ_BDGT01000055.1 GCF_001748285.1 Thermogemmatispora onikobensis
CGAATAAGCGGCGAAGCCAGCAGCTCACCTGATCACAGGCACAGGCCAGGCCAAAAAGGAGGCAAGAGACAATGGCTACCGGAGCGAAACAGCGCATCCGCATTCGCTTGAAAGCCTACGATCATCGCATTCTGGATCAGTCGGCGATGCAGATCGTCGACACGGCGCAGCAGACAGGGGCGCGTGTCTCTGGACCCGTACCGCTGCCCACGGAGATCCAGAAATTCACCGTGATCCGTTCGCCCTTTATTGATAAAGACTCGCGTGAGCAGTTTGAGATTCGCACCCACAAACGCCTGATCGATATCGTCGATCCGACCAACAAGACGGTCGAAGCGCTCACGCGCTTGAATCTGCCCGCAGGCGTCGACATCGAGATCAAACTGTAGGTGGATAGGCCAGAACCACATCTTCGCCTCTGGCCGTCAGCCTGCCAGCAAAGCCCAAGCGAACGGGACAGAACGGCAGCACCGCAAGCGGTCGCTCAGGTCGCTCGGTCCCGTTCCCGCTCCTTAGAGAGAGGAAGGCGGGCGGGCTTGATCGAAGGCAGGCAGGCTGAGGCGGGTGAACCGGGGCGAAAGATCCTCATCTGGTTCCATCCCTCCCTGCAGAGGAGAGTAGGTAGAGAGTATGCTCAATGGATTGTTGGGCAGGAAAGTGGGCATGACGCAAGTGTTCGGGCCGGATGGCAATGCCATCCCCGTAACTGTGATCGAAGCGGGCCCGTGCATCGTTACCCAGATCAAAACCACTGCCCGTGATGGCTACGAAGCAGTCCAAATCGGCTTTGAGCCGATTCCCGTCAAGCGCGCGCCGCGCCCGCTGCTCGGGCACCTTGGTCACCGGCTGCCGCTCTTGAGGGCCCAGCGCCGCCGCCTGCAACAGTACCAGCAGGAGCAGCGCAGCAAGGCCCGCAGCCAGGAGGAGGGAGCTGAGGGCGGGAGTGTAGCCCAGGCATCCGAAGAGAAGAAGCCAGACAAGCAGATTCAGAAGCTCCTGGCCTTGCAAGAGAACCGCCAGCGTCGTCCGGGGCCGGAGCTGGGGCCTTTCCGTGTCCTGCGCGAGGTCAAGCTGCAGGAAGGGGCTGAGCCTGACAAGCTAGAGCTGGGTGCCCGTTTTGACGTCAGCCTCTTCAAGGTCGGCGAATTCGTCGATGTGATCGGCACCTCCAAAGGGAAAGGGTTCCAGGGTGGCATCAAGCGCCACGGCTTTGCAGGTGGCCCAAAGACGCATGGACAGTCGGATCGCCATCGTGCACCCGGCTCCATTGGCTCCGGCACCACCCCTGGGCGTGTGCTCAAGGGTCTGCGCATGGCCGGTCACATGGGCGATGCGCGCGTCACAGTCAAACGGCTGCGTGTGATACAGGCCGACCCGGAGCGCAATCTGCTGGTAGTCAAGGGCTCGGTGCCCGGTGCGAATGGCGGCCTGCTCATGATTAGGAAGCATAAGAGGTAGGTAACGGCGATGCCCTCGACGACAGTCTATAACATGGCCGGCGAGGCCGTGGGAGAGCTTGAGCTGAACGAGCAGGTCTTTGGGATCACGCCCCATATCCCGGTGCTCCACCAGGTGGTCACCGCCCAGCTGGTCAACCGCCGCCAGGGCACCGTCTCCACCAAGCACCGTGGCGAGGTCTCGGGAGGAAATAAGAAGCCGTACCGGCAGAAAGGCACCGGTTTGGCGCGTCAGGGAAGCATTCGCGCGCCCCACTTCCGCCACGGTGGCGTGGTCTTTGGGCCGCGGCCTCGTGTCTATCATCACGACGTGCCACGCAAGATGCGGCGCCTGGCGATTCGCTCGGCGCTCTCAGATAAAGTGGCCAACAACCGTCTGATTGTCGTGGACCGGCTCCAGCTGGAGCAGCCACGTACCAAGGACATGCTAGAGGTGCTCAGCAAGCTGCCTGTCGGCGACAGCAAGCGAGTGCTGCTGATGCTGCCGCAGCGCGATGAGAACGTCTTGCTCTCGGCGCGCAACATTCCGGGCACCAAAGTAGAGCACATCTGCGCCATCAATGTCGTGGAGCTGCTGAAGCACGACAGTATCATCATGCCGGTGCCGGCTGTGCGCTGGCTGGAATACGTCTTCGGAGAAGGTTTGAGCGCCGAGGAGGCCAGCCAACGGATTGCCGAAGCCGAGGGCGAGGTCGAAGCCCTGGCGGAGGCGGCGGCGCAGGAGGAGTCTCAGAGCGAGGCCAGTGTCGACGCTGAGGCCGCCGGCGACAGCGAGGAGGAGTAGGCCGTGGAGATCACCGAGGTTCTGCGTCACGGAATCATCACGGAAAAATCGGTCAGGCTCCAGGAGCAGCACAACAAGTATACCTTTAAGGTGGCGCCAGAGGCCACGAAGATCGACGTGCGCCGTGCCGTCGAACAGCTCTTCAATGTGAAAGTACTCAAGGTCAACATCATCAATGTGCCCGGCAAGAAGCGCGTGCTGCGCCGGCGGGGCGCCATGCCGCGTATCATTCACGAGCAGCGCTGGAAAAAGGCCATTGTGACCGTCCAGCCGGGTCAGACCATTGAGGCGTTGAAGGCGTAAAGGGGAAGAAAGACAATGCCTGTCAAGCAATATAAGCCAACGACACCCGGGCGGCGCGGCATGACGGTGTCCACCTTCGAAGAGATCACGAAGACGGAGCCGGAGAAGTCGCTGATCAAGCCGCTCAAGAAGCATGCCGGTCGCAACAACCAGGGCCGGATCACCACCCGTCATCGGGGTGGGGGTGCGAAGCGCGCCTATCGCGTCATCGACTTCAAGCGTAACAAGCTGGGTGTGCCGGCCAAAGTGGCCGCGATCGAGTACGATCCCAATCGCTCGGCCCGCATTGCCCTCCTGCACTATGTCGATGGAGAAAAGCGCTACATTATCGCGCCGCTTGGGCTGAAGGTCGGCGACCACGTGATGGCGGGGCCGGAGGCTGATATCAGGCCCGGCAATGCTCTCCCGCTCAAGAACATTCCGGTTGGCACCACCATTCACAACATTGAGCTGGTGCCAGGGCGTGGGGGCCAACTGGTGCGCAGCGCTGGCGTGGGCGCGCAGCTCATGGCCAAAGAGGGTGAGTACGCCCTCATCCGTCTGCCCTCGGGCGAGCTGCGCTATGTACACAGCCGCTGCATGGCCACCATTGGCCAGGTCGGCAATCCCGACCATGAGAACATCACGATCGGCAAGGCGGGCCGCTCTCGCCATCTGGGCCGCCGGCCTGCGGTGCGCGGCGCGGCTATGAACCCCTGTGACCATCCGCACGGCGGTGGCGAAGGACGCGCTCCGCGCGGCGGTCAGCCGCAGACGCCCTGGGGCAAGCCAGCCCTCGGCGTCAAAACGCGGCGCAACAAGCGGACCGATCGCTTCATTGTCCGTCGGCGCAACGCTGGTCGACGCTAGCTAGCAAGTAAGCCGGCCAGACAGGCACAGGTAGGAGGAGGAGAAAGAAAGTATGTCGCGCTCGCGTAAGAAAGGACCCTACATCCACGAATCGCTGAGGAAGAAGGTCCTGGCAATGCGACGCAGCGGAGAGCGTCGCCTGATCAAAACCTGGTCGCGCGCCTCAACCATCTTCCCCGAGATGGTTGGCTTGACCATCGGCGTGCACAATGGTAAAACCCATGTGCCGATCTATATCACCGAGAACATGGTAGGCCATAAGCTGGGAGAGTTCGCTCCCACGCGGCACTTCCGCGGCCACGCGGGTGGGAAGAGCGAGCGGACCACCTCGGTTCGCTAGCTTGCTCTCTCCTCCCACCCCTGGCGGAAGGCCAGCGGAGCCATCTTTGATGGAGTAGGAGATGCAAGTCAGGGCTATTGCGAAAAACATAGGCATTTCGCCGCGTAAGTTGCGCCTGGTCACTGAGGCGGTCAAGGGACTGCGTGTCAGCGAGGCGCTACCGGTTCTTGATTTCCTGCCCAACGCCGGGGCCAGGCCGGTCAAGAAGGTGATCCAGTCGGCGGTCGCTAACGCAGAAAACAACTACAATCTCGATCCCGACCAGCTGTACATACTCAACATTGTGACAGACGAAGGGCCACGCCTGAAGCGCTTGAAGTTCCGTTCGCACGGACGGCGGTCGTACATCATCCGCCGCTTCAGTCATGTCACAGTCATCGTTTCGGATGATCGAGCCGACCTGGGACGCTAACGAAGCGAGCGAGCGAAGTGCAGTGAAGGAGGAGCACGTCAGTGGGACAGAAGGTTCATCCCACAGGGTTCAGGCTCGGCATTATCAAAACCTGGCTTTCTCGCTGGTATGCTGAGCGTGACTACAAAGACCTGCTCGCGGAGGACATGCTGATCCGCGAGACGATCAATCGCGAGCTGGCCAACGCGGCGGTCTCGCGCATTGAGATTGAGCGTGCGGCGGCGACGCAGGTGTCGGTGACCATTCATACCGCCAGGCCGGGCATCGTGATCGGTAAGAATGGCGAGAAGGTGGACCGGCTGCGCAATCTGCTGGAGTCGAAGATCCATAAGCGGGTGCGCCTCAACATCGTGGAGATTCGCCAGCCGGAGCTGGATGCCTATCTGGTTGGTCGCACGATCGCCGAGCAGCTTGAGAAGCGTGTATCGTTCCGGCGCGCTATGAAGCAGGCGGTGCAGAAGGCGATGCGCGCCAATGCCAAGGGGATCAAGATCATTGTCAGTGGGCGCCTCGGAGGCGCGGAGATTGCCCGCAGCGAGAAAGAGGTCGAGGGGAAGGTTCCCCTGCATACCTTGCGCGCCGATATCGACTATGGGCAGACGGAGGCCCACACGACCTATGGCGTGATTGGGGTCAAGGTCTGGATCTACAAAGGGGACGTGCTCCCCGGCAAAGGCCCCGGTCCCGAGGGACAGGAGGCGGCCCCGCAGCCAGCACTGCTGCCGCGTGAGGTCGGCGTGGGAGATCGCCGCGAGCGACCCGACCGCCGCGAGCGACCCGACCGCCGCGAGCGGCCTGAGCAGCGTGGACCTCGTCCACGGCCTGAGCACGCTCAGGGACGTCCTGGACGTGAGCGCGGCCAGGCCCAGGGTGGTCAACAGACCCAGGCTCAAGGGGAGCGTGAGCGCGGTCCGCGTCCTCCACGTGGCGAGCGCGAGGGCCAGCAGGGGCGCCAGGGTCGCCCATCACGTCCTCCTCGTCCGCCACGGGCCGATCAGGGTCAGCGCGGCGGCGAGCAGGGGCGCCAGGCGCAGCAGTCCGAGGGCCAGCCGTCAGCTCAACACCAGCAGCAACAACAGCGACAGCACCAACACCAGCAGCAACGGCAACCACAGCCGCAGCAGCCTGTCCAGGGCTCGGCACCAGCAGCCCCGTCTGAGCAGGCTGCCCCAGCAACTACGCCCGAGCAGCCACAGGGTGGCGCACAGTCTTCTGCGGGCGGCGCTGAGGAGTAAGCAGACAGGCTGGAAAAGGACACGCGGTGAACGGACAGGCAGGCCAGCGCCGCCGAGCGCTCTCGCCAGCGAGCGAGCCAGGCCCAGCGGAGAAGAAGCTGGCATCGCTAGCGATGGCTAGCGATAGATGAGGAGAGCCGATGCATCAGCCCCGACCGCTGCAGACCGCAGCGGCAGGCAGACTAAGAGGCGGGGCTAGCTGTGGCAAAGAGGAGAAAAGGCAGCCATGTTACTGGCACCGAGACGTCCAAAGTATCGCAAACAGCATCGCGGTCGCCTCAAGGGGACCGCTCATCGCGGCAATACGATCGCCTTCGGCGACTATGGCTTGCAGGCCCTGGAACCCTGCTGGCTGGAAGCGCGCCAGATCGAGGCCGCTCGTATTGCCATCACGCGCTTCATGAAACGCGGCGGCAAAGTCTGGATTCGCGTCTTCCCCGATAAGCCCGTGACCGCAAAACCGGCGGAGACGCGCATGGGCAAGGGAAAAGGTGCCCTCGACCACTGGGTAGCGGTGGTCAAGCCCGGACATATGATCTTCGAGATCAGCGGCGTGAGCGAGGAGGTCGCCAGGGAAGCAGCACGCCTGGCAAGCCATAAGTTGCCGATCGCCACACGCTTTGTAGTCAAAGGGGAGGCGGAGCGTGCCGAAGCTTAAGGAGCGTCGCCAACAGATTCGTGAGATGTCGTTACCAGAAGCCCAGCGCGAGCTGAAAGAGCTGCGTACCAGGCTCTTCAATCTGCGCCTGCAGAAGCAGCGCGGGGAAGTCAAGAACACGCGCATCTTCGCCCAGACTCGCAAAGATATCGCTCGCCTGCTCCACCATATCTCACAACTGGAGGCTGAGCAATGACCCAGAGAACAACCGAGCAGAAGGCGGCCACGCTCGGCTCAACCGCAGGGCAAGCGCAGCGCCGTCGTCCGCAGAAGGTGGGGCTGGTGATCAGCAACAAGATGGACAAGACCATCGTCGTTGCGGTTGAGCGGCTCAAGATGCACCCAGTTTACAAGAAAACCTATCGTCAGACAAAGCATTTCTATGCACATGATGAGCACAACATCTGCCAGATTGGAGATATTGTGCGTATTGAGGAAAGCCGCCCGCTGAGCAAGCTCAAGCGTTGGCGCCTGGTCGAGATCATCAAGCGCGGTAGCGGTGTTGTACCTGTTGAAGAAGTGCTGGGTCAGGAGATCACCAGCGAGCTGGAGCGGGTACAGCAGGGTACGGGCCAGGCGGCGTCGGGCGGGCCAGGTGAGCAGCAAGCAGAGGAGGGAGCCGAATGATCCAGCCCCAGACCCGTCTCAAGGTTGCCGACAACACGGGGGCCAAGGAGATCATGTGCATTCGTGTCCTTGGCACTTCGAACAAGAAATACGCCACGGTTGGCGATGTCATCAAGGCCAGCGTCAAGAGTGCCGCGCCTAACGGCCAGGTCAAGAAAGGCGAGGTCGTCACCGCGGTCGTGGTGCGTGTTGCCAAGGAATACGCGCGCCCGGACGGCTCCCACATTCGCTTTGACGATAATGCCGCCGTTCTGATCGGCGCTGGCAACAACCCCCGAGGAACACGTATCTTTGGTCCGGTGGCCCGTGAGCTGCGCGAGAAAAACTATGTCCGTATCCTCTCGCTCGCGCCAGAAGTGCTCTGAGGGAACGTGAGGAAAGAAGGTAGAGACAATGGCTGTCAAGACAAAAGCGAAGGACGAAAAGCGGCCTCTGCACCGGGCCAAAATGAACATCAAGAAGGGCGACACCGTGCTGGTCATCGCGGGCAAAGACCGGGGCAAGCAGGGGACGGTGGTCAGGGCACTGCCGCAGCGCAACAAGGTCATTGTCGAGGGGGTCAACCTTGTGAAGCGGCATCAGAAGCCGCAAGGACAGCTGCGTCAGGGGGGAATTATCGAGAAAGCCCTGCCCATCCATGTCTCTAACACGATGCTGATCTGCACGGAGTGTGGTCAGCCAACGCGCGTGGCCCATGAGCGTCGTCCGATGGGGGCGGACCAGAAGCTCCGCCCGGTGCGTATCTGCAAGAAGTGTGGCAAGGTCATTGCTGATCGGACGAGGAGTGCGTAGAGATTATGGCAGCACGCTTGAAGGAGAGGTATCTCAAGGAGGTGGTGCCGGCCCTGCAGAAGGAATTCAATTACAGGAATCCGATGCAGGTGCCGCGCATCCACAAAGTGGTCATTAATATTGGGATGGGCGAGGCCATTCAGAATGCCAAGGCTATGGAGGCGGCGGTGACCGATCTCTCGCTCATCACCGGTCAGCGCCCGGTCATTACCCATGCGCGGCGCTCGGTAGCCTCGTTTAAGGTGCGCAAGGGCATGCAGATCGGCTGCATGGTGACGCTGCGGGGCGAGCGCATGTACTACTTTCTTGATAAGCTGATGAATGTCGCTCTGCCGCGTCTGCGCGACTTCCAGGGGGTTTCTCCTGATTCCTTCGACGGGCGTGGCAACTATACGCTAGGCTTGCGTGAGCAGCTCGTCTTTCCCGAGATTGATTATGACAAGATCGATAAGGTCCGGGGCATGGAGGTCAGTATTGTGACCACGGCACGCACCGATGAGGAAGGGCGGCGCCTGCTCAGCCTGCTCGGGATGCCCTTCAGGAGGTAGGATCGATGGCCAAGGTCTCGATGATCGTCAAGGCTCAGCGCAAGCCCCGCTTTAAGGTGCGCCAGCACAACCGCTGTCGAGTCTGCGGTCGCCCGCGTGCCTACATGCGCAAGTTCGGCCTGTGCCGCATCTGCTTCCGTGAGCGGGCCTTGCGTGGTGAGCTGCCCGGTGTGACGAAATCAAGCTGGTAGCTTCAGCTATCGCCCAGGTTGGCAGCGTGAAAGAGCGAGCGAGCGCACGAGTGGGCGGGCGTACAAACTGGCCGCAACGGGGCGGGCTGCCGGGCTGCCGGGCCGCGTGGCTCCGACCAGCGAACAAGCAGGGTGCCTGCCCGGAACTGTTGGGCTAGCTAGTCGAACGAATGAATGCACGAACGTACAAATGAATGAACCGGGTGAGAGTGTCACAGATCGACGAACGCTCGTTCTTTCATGATCGTGGAGGTGTTGTACTATGAACATGACCGATCCCATCGCGGATATGCTCACCCGCATCCGCAATGCGATCATCGCGCGGCACACGCGGGTCTCGATCCCGGCCTCCAAGATGAAGTTGGCCATTGCGCGTGTGCTCAAGGAAGAGGGCTACATTAAGGATATCGAAGTGATCAAGGATAATCCCCAGGGGACGATCCGGATCACCTTGCGCTATGTCGATAAGAGGCCGGTGTTGACCCAGCTGGAGCGTGTGAGCAAGCCTGGACGGCGTGTCTACACCAGGCGCAAGGATATTCCCCTGGTGCGGGGTGGGCTGGGGGTTGCCATTCTGTCCACTCCCAAGGGCGTGATGACGGGACGCAAGGCCTATCAGCTCGGTCTTGGGGGCGAGGTTATCTGTCACGTCTGGTAGACGGGAGGTAGACACGTGTCGCGTATAGGACGTATGCCGATCCCGATCCCGCCGAAGGTCGAGGTCAGCTGGAACGAGGAGAATCTGGTCACCGTGAAAGGCCCCAAGGGCGAGCTCTCTCTCAAGATCCCCTCCTCCCTCTCGCTGACCCTGGAGGATGGTACGCTCAAGGTGGCGCGCCAGTCCGATAGCAAGCTGCATCGCTCTCAGCATGGCCTCTATCGCACGCTGATCAACAATATGGTGGTCGGCGTGACTCAAGGCTACAGCAAGCAGCTGGAGATTCATGGCACTGGTTACCGCGCTATGAAGTTGGGCGAGAACCTGCTGATCATGGTGGGCTATTCCCATCCGATTGAGGTGCCTCCGCCGCCAGGCATCTCGTTCACGGTTGACGGAGTTGACTCCGTGACCAAGGCCACCAAGATCAGTGTGGTCGGGATCGATAAGCAGAAGGTAGGCGAAATGGCGGCCATCATTCGCCGCATTCGTGAGCCGGAGCCGTACAAGGGCAAAGGCATCCGCTATGCTGGCGAGGAGATCCGGCGCAAAGCCGGGAAGGCCGGCAAGACAGGCAAGGCTGGCGGCGGTAAGAAGAAGTAAGGGGCACTGGTTGGGAGGCTGGTCGGCCTTGCTTGCGGCTGGCTGCCTGTCGCCTGTCCGTCAGACGGGCTGGCTTGCCGGGGCTTCTCTCGTGCTGGCACCAGTACAGCTGCGACGAGGAGGGACGTAGTGCCGATCACGTCCCTTGCAGCGTCGGTTGATCTTTCTTTATTACTCTTATAGAAGAACAGGGGCACGTTCTCATGATCAAGACCTTCAATGCGAACAAGGCGCGGCTGCGTCGGCACCAGCGGATACGTCGCCGAGTCGAGGGCACAGCGGAACGGCCACGCTTGAATGTCTTCCGCAGCGCTCGTCATATCTATGCTCAGATTATCGACGATACCTCGGGGCGGACACTCGTAGCGGCCTCCTCGTTGGAGGCAGCTCTGCGCGATTTCCAGCCGGCGCTGCCTCCTGAGTCGGCTGCTCCCCAGCAGGTGGAAGCCGTGCCGGAGGAGGAGGTAATCGTCGAGAGTGCGGCAGAGGCAGCTCCGTCGCGCAAGGCTGCTCGGGCGGCACGGAGCCAAGCGCAGACTCAGCCGGCCCGTGGCGGCAAGGGTGGTCAGCAGCAGCAACGAGGTCGTCCGCCGACTCAGGTCAAGACCGTTCTGCCCAGCGCTCAAAAAGGCGAGAAGAAAACGCCCGTTGAGGCCCTGGCTGCTATTGCCTATAATCGCAAAGTCGCTATTGCGCGCGAGGTTGGCAAGTTGCTTGCGCAGCGCGCGAAAGAGAAGGGGATCGAGAAGGTCGTCTTTGACCGTGGAGGCTACGCCTATCACGGGCGTGTCGCCGCCCTCGCCGAGGGGGCGCGTGAAGGCGGCCTCCAGTTCTAGGTCAGGTAGGTAGGCACGAGCACGAGGAGGAACATGCCGAGAATAGATGCGTCGAAGCTGAACCTGGAAGAGATCGTGGTCGAAGTCACCCGCGTCTCCAAGGTTGTAAAGGGCGGGCGCCGTTTCAGCATCCGGGCGCTCGTGGTAGTTGGGGACCGCAATGGCCACGTTGGCTATGGCATGGGGAAGGCCGCCGAGTATACCGAAGCAATTCGGAAAGCCGCTGAGGATGCCAAAAAGCATCTGATTCATGTTCCATTGACCGGCACAACCATCCCCTTCATGGTCAGGACGACCTTCGGGGCCTCGCAGGTGATGCTCAAGCCCGCCGCTCCTGGTACCGGGGTCATTGCTGGAGCAGCGGTGCGCGCCGTAGTGGAGCTGGCCGGCATTCGCGATATCCTGACGAAGGTGATTGGCAGCTCCAACCGCGCCAATACCGTTGGCGCCTGCATTGAGGCTCTCAAGGAGCTGCGCTCGCCCGAAGAGGTGGCGGCCCTGCGCGGAAAGACCGTCGTCGAGCTTCTGGGGCGGCGCCGCGCTGAGCGCCTGGCTGCGGCTGCAGCCAGCGCTGCCGAGCAGGCGGCAGCCCTGCGCGCCGCCCGCGAAGAGGAGGCGCGCGAGCAGCGTGCTCTCCGCCGGGCAGCCCGCGAGCGCGCCGAGCGCGCCGAGCGCCGTGGGGAACGCCGTCGCTAGACCCCACTCACTTGCTCGCTTGTCCGTTCGCTAGCTTGCTCACTCACGCACTCGCTTCTGTTCAGTCTCGCCGCTCGATCGAGCCTGACCTGGCTTGCTCGATTGGCGGCGCTGAGGCGGGTGTGATGGATAATCCTGGCCCGGCAGGCAGACAGGGGCCGGAGGCAGAGCGGGGCTGAGCAGAGCAGGATGAGCGCCGGAGTGTTGAGGAGAAAGACTGCTATGGCAAAGCTGCGTATCAAGTGGGTGAAGAGTACGATTGGCTACGCGCAGGATCAGCGGGAGACTATCCGTTCGCTTGGACTGCGCAAGCTCCAGCAGGAAGTGGTGCGCGAGGATACGCCCACGACTCGCGGAATGATTCAGAAGGTGAGACACCTGGTCAAGGTGGAGGAGATTGCCTCATGAAACTGTCGGATCTGCGACCAGCTCCTGGTTCGCATAAGCGGTCGAGACGAGTTGGGCGAGGGCATGGCTCGGGACGCGGTAAGACCGCGGGCCGCGGCACCAAGGGTCAGAAGGCGCGCACCGGCGGGAAGGTCAGCCAGGCCTTTGGGGGAGGTCAGACGCCGCTCTCGCAGCGCCTGCCGTTCCTGCGGGGCATTGGCAATAGCAACGCTCCCTTCCGAAAGGAATACGCCATTGTCAACGTCGAGAGCCTGGAGCGCTTCTTTGAACCAGGGGCTCAGGTGACGCCAGAAACCCTGGCCGAGAAGCGTCTGCTCTCGTCAACTGAGAGCCGCGGCCTGGTCAAGATCCTGGGTGAGGGCGAGCTGCATCGCCCGCTGACGGTCCGGGCCCACAAATTTTCAGAAAGCGCGCGTGCCAAGATCGAGGCCGCCGGGGGCAGTATCGAAGTGATCCCGGTCAAGGTCTACGAGAAGACGAAGCGCCGCAAAGATCAAGGGAAGCTGGCCCAGGGCGCGCAGACCCAGGTCTGAGCATACCGCCCGCCTGGGCCAGTCTTTCCTGTTCCCCAGGCGGCGGGTCAGCCAGACCGCTGGCCAGCCAGCCTGGTCTGACGCGGTGAGCAGCAAAGCAACCCGAGAGGGATCGATCTCTGAGGAGCATGATGAAGGCAGCGATCAACAACAATAGTCAGCGTGGCCAGGGCCACTGTTCCTATTGGCCGGGAAGGGAAGGACCCCGGGCTCTGGCCACAAGCCTGGAGGCTGCTTATCCGCGCGACCCTTGTTGTGAAAGGAGCCATCCATGTTAGGACGGCTGCTCAGTGTCTGGGCTATTCCCGACCTGCGCAAGAAGATCATCTTTACCCTGGTCATCCTGCTGCTCATGCGGCTACTGGCGCACATTACTGTGCCGTTGACCCACCAGCAGGAGCAAACGCTGGCCAGCCTCTTCACGAACGGTCAAAATCAGAATCTGGGCCAGTTACTCGGCCTTCTGGACATCTTTTCAGGGGGATCGCTCCAGACCTACTCGATCATCGCCATGAGCGTCTACCCCTACGTCACGGCGACCATCGTGATGCAGCTGCTCTCGCCAATCATTCCGGCCCTTCACCGTCTCATGGAAGAGGGTGAGGCCGGACGGCTCAAGTTCAGCCAGATTACGCGCATCATCACGGTCCCTCTGGCCTTTCTCCAGGCGCTGGGTAGCGCGGCCATCTTTGTGCGGGTGGGCGTTCTGGACGCCAGCACCTTCAACCTCTTTGGTCCTAACTGGCTGCAGACGCTGGCCATTCTGCTCTCGCTGACCACGGGGACGATGATCCTGGTCTGGTTTGGCGAGCTGATCACCGAATACGGTGTCGGCAATGGCATCTCCATTATCATCCTGGGCAACATTGTGACCCGCCTGCCCACCCTGGTGCAGCAGGGTTACCTTTCCAGCACTACCACGGGCGGCACGAGCGGCAGCATTCTCAACCTGGTCGTGCTGGGCCTCATCGCCGTGGTCACCATTGCTGGCATCGTCTATATCTACCTGGGACAGCGACGTATTCCGATTCAGTACCCTACCAAGCGCATTGTGGGACGGGGGATGCTGGTCGGTTCGGCGCAGACCACCTATATTCCTATGATGGTCAATAGCGCCGGCATGATCCCGCTGATCTTTGCCAACTCGGTCTTGCTTTTCCCAACCGTGATCTCTCAGTACCTGGCCAGCAGCAATGCCAGCTGGCTCACGACGGCGGCGAGTTGGCTCAGCAGTACCTTGCTCAATACAACGCTGCCCTGGTACTGGCTCTTCTACTTCCTGCTGGTGGTCGGGTTCACCTACTTCTATGCCGATCTGGTCTGGGAACAGCAGAATATTGCCGAGAATCTGCAGAAGCAGGGTGCTCACATTCCTGGCTATCGCCCGGGCGAGCAGACGCGGATCTACTTGAAAACGCTGCTGAGGCGGGTAACACTTGGCGGCGCGCTCTTCCTGGGCATTCTGGCGGTCCTGCCCTATCTGGCCAGAACCCAGATGCTCAGCTCGACCGCCCTGCTGGTCGTCGTGGCTGTAGCGCTGGATACCATCAGGCAGCTTGAAGCACAAGTTGTCATGCGCAATTACTCGGGTTTCCTGTCGTAGGTCGGCGAGGCGCGATGGTGCGCCTCGTCCGCTTCCATCGGAGGAGAAACGGTGCTGATCATTCTCATTGGCGCTCAAGGGTCGGGCAAAGGGACCCAGGCGAAAGCGCTCTCTCAGGAACTTGGGATTCCGCATGTAGCCAGCGGAGATCTGTTTCGTAAGGAAGTCGCTGAAGGCACTGAGCTGGGCCTGAAAGCCAAAGGCTATCTGGATCGCGGTGAGCTAGTCCCTGACGAGCTGACAATCACAATGATCCTGGGTAGACTGGCCCGTCCCGATTGTGCCAGGGGGGCCTTGCTAGATGGCTTCCCGCGAACCATTCCCCAGGCGGAGGCTCTGGATAAAGGGCTGCAAGCCGTTCAGAGGCAGGTCGATCTGGCCGTTTATCTGGAGGTGCCACGGGAGGAATTAGTGCGGCGGCTGTCGGGTCGCTACATTTGTCGCGCCTGCCAGCATGTCTACAACATCTATAGCAAGCCACCTAAGGTTCCGGGTGTCTGCGATATCGATGGAAGCGAGCTCTACCAGCGCTCCGACGATGTTGGCGAGGCGGTCGAACGGCGACTGGATATCTTCTTTCGGGAGACCATTCGCCTGCTCGACTACTACGCGACACAGGAGAAGCTGGTCAAAGTCAATGGCAATCAGAGCATTGACGAGGTTCATCAAGAGTTGCTCTCGGCCATCAAAGGCTATGAACAAGGCCAGCATGGGTCGGCCTGATCCGTCAGCCCACAGCAGGCAGGCCCGGAGGGCTGGCGGTGCGCGCTCTGGCTCGCCCCAGCCCGGCCACCCATGAGGAGAGTTGATAGTGGCGATTATCCTGAAATCAAAGGAAGAGCGCGAGCGCATTCGCGAGACGGGGCGGATTGTGGCCGCCGTTCTGGCTGAGCTGCGCAGCGCAGTTCGCCCCGGGATCACAACGGGTGACCTGGACCGCCTGGCGGCGGAGGCCCTGCAGCGCTATGGGGCGAAATCAAGCTCGCTTGGCTACCACGGCTACCCCGGTCACCTGTGTACGTCGGCCAACGATGAGGTGGTGCATGGTATCCCAGGCAAGCGCGTGCTCCAGGAAGGCGATATTATCAGCATCGACCTCGCCGCTCATTATCAAGGCTGGCATGCCGATGCTGCGATCACGGTCGGCGTGGGTGAGATTAGCCCCGAGCTGAAGCGCCTGCTCAAGGTGACTGAGGATGCCCTCTATCGCGGGATTGCAGCGGCTCGAGCCGGCAATCGCCTGTTGGATATCAGCCGCGCCATTCAGCAGTTCGTGGAGAGCGCTGGCTTCTCTCTGGTACGCCAATATGGTGGCCACGGGATTGGTCGCAGTATGCATGAAGATCCCCAGGTGCTGAACTACGTCGAGCCTGGGCTGCCCAATCCTGTACTACGGCCCGGGATGGTCCTGGCCATCGAGCCGATGGTCAATATGGGCGGAAAGGAGACGCGCGTCCTCGCCGACCGTTGGACGGTGGTCACGGCTGATCATAGCTACTCTGCTCATTTCGAGCATACGGTCGCTATCACGGAAGGCGATGCTGAGATTCTGACACTCTGACAGAGAGCCAGGTAGCAGACGCGCATGGCGAGGCTGGACTCGCAGGGCTGGCTCGAACAGGCCTCTGATCGCGCTGATCGCGCAGACCTCGCTCACTGGCCTGGCTAGCTGAGCCTCTCCTGCGCCAGACTCCAGGAGACATGGGCAGGCTCAAGAAGGCTGCCAATAAGCTTCCCCTCCTGCTGGCTTGCTTGCTCGTTCGCTGGCTGCTCGTTGACGATGGGTCAGCACTGCAGGCGAGTGAACAAAGCGTCAGGTGCTTCGGCGCGCTGGAGATTGGCGGATTCAGCAGAGGAACAAGGCATCCAGTTGTGGTAGAAAGAGGATCTGACTCTCGACTTTGTCAAAGGTTTGTGCTATAATTCGCAGTTGGTCGCAGCAGTCTTCCCTGCTGCTTTTTGCCACTCTGGAAAAGCACACAAGTCGTAGGGACAAACGACCTTCTCATAGAGCGCGAACTCGCCTTGTTTCCTCATATGCGGCGTAATGCAGGAGTGGGTCGGCTGTCTGCCCGCCAGGCGGGCAAGGCAGGGTAGCCCGACAGCCTCGTATGGGGAGTCAGATCCGTATCCGCCGGTCAGCCAACGAGCCAGCCAACGCCAGCAGGAAGCGGGGAAGGGGAGGAGATGGCGGCGGCAGAGTAGGGTAGGTGAGTGGGGGAATCGGGAACCAGGCTGAGGTAGGTGGAGGGAGTGGAGTGGATCGTTTGTGTACAACCTGCTGTTGGAACGCTTCGATGAGCCACTGCAACAGGTGACGACGAAAGGGTGCTATGCCGAAAAAGGATGAGATCGAGGTGGAGGGCGAGGTGACCGAAGCCCTCCCAAATGCGATGTTCAGGGTCAAGATCGACGAGAACCATCAGGTTCTGGCGACATTGTCGGGACGCATCCGCATGAATTTCGTGCGCATCGTCCCCGGCGACCGGGTCAAGGTGGTGCTCTCGCCCTATGACCTGACGCGGGGCCGCATCACCTGGCGCGTTAAGCCCTGACCGAAGCGGCTCCCTGGATCGCCGCAGCCGCAGAGGCAGAGAAAGTAAGACCGGCCTTGGCGCTGCGCCGCTTCCTACTACGGCAAGGCGAGCGAGCTGTTCAGCATGAGCAGAGAGCAGGCAGAGAGCAAACAGCATTGGGCCTGAGTCAACGCTAGAGCGGTTCGGCTCGGTTCGGCTCAGCTCAGCCCAGCCCGCAGAATGTTGGCCTCGGCGCCTCGCTCCCATGTCATAGCTCAGATCGGTTTGTGCAGCTTCTGCACCGTCAGGGATGACCTCCACGCTCTGGCTTCCGCTGCGGGTGAGGGGGTGAGGCCGAGCTGCCATGACAACTGGCCTGCCCGGCGTAATCTGAGCGAGCGATCAATCGGTGGCGGTAGCAGGTACCCCAGTGGAGCGAGCGCAAGGATCGGCCAGTGGAGAGCTGGCCGGATGAGCCAATGCCTGGGTCGCGTCGGTACCCGCCCTTTCGTCTTCGATTGCCTGCTTGGGTCAGGCCAGTCTGACTCTGTGCTGCTGCGCTCCGCTTCTCTCGCTTGGCTCGACGTAACTGAATGCTTCAGGCAAGCGCGTCGACGCGACGCGACGCGACGCAACGCAACGCAACGCAACAACTTTTGACAATAGCGAAGTCAAGAGCAGAAACGAAGGAAGGAAGGAGGGAGCCGTGAAGGTACGCGCCTCGGTGAAACCACGCTGCGAGCACTGCAAGATCATTCGCCGCAATCGCGTGGTGATCGTGATTTGTACCAAGAACCCGAAGCATAAGCAGCGTCAGGGCTAGAGCGTGCTCGGGTAGGGGCTCCACCGTAGCGGCGATGGTAGCCGACAGGCCGTGGCGGTCTGGCTGCCAGACTGGGCTGAGGGGCGAACAACAACCGTTGACTGACTGAGTGAGATCAGTCTGCCCATCAGTAGTTGCCGCTCTGTGGCTTGTGTTTATCTTACTTATCGTTGCTCGTTTGTTCATGTGGTCTTGCGTAAGAGGGAAGCTGGCGGGAAACCGCTCTTCCCGGCCAGCCTGCTGATCAATGAGCGCGCGGCAGGGTCTGGGGGGGATGCGGTGGAAGAGCAGGCTCTACCTGGATTTCGCTTCGCCGTCAATGGCGGTCACCAGACCAGCAGAGCGAGCGCAGGCACGGACTATCTGTCAAAAAAGCGACGGTGTGAGCAGAAAAGCTCAGGCGAGGAGAAGAAAGGCGGGGCAGAGGCCAGGCCCAAGGCCCCGGCCTGTCTGATCTGGAGGAGAAGATGGCTAGAATTGCCGGAGTCGATATCCCACGCGAGAAACCAGTCGAGATCTCGCTGCGCTACATCTATGGGATCGGCCCTACGACCAGCCGGCAGATCCTGGAGAAGACCCGCGTCAATCCGTCCAAGCGGGTCAAGGATCTGACCGAGGATGAGGTCAACCGTATTCGCGAGGTCATTGACCGCGAATACAAGGTCGAGGGCGATCTGCGCCGCGAGGTCGAACAGAATATCAAGCGCCTGATTGAGATCGGCTGCTATCGCGGCCAGCGCCATCGCCGCAATCTGCCGGTGCGTGGCCAGCGAACACGAACGAATGCGCGTACTCGCCGCGGACCGCGAAAGACGGTGGCCGGCAAGAAGAAGGCGACAGCCAAGAAGTAGGCATGGCTGTCTCAAAGGCGGCTCCTTCCTTCTCTTTCTCGCCCACCCCGTCGGTCACTCTGCTCTGGTGGGGGCCAGCTCCGGCCCTCACGGTGGCGCTGGCCTGCCCTGCCGACGAGCAGAGTAGAGGGGTGCAGCAGAGGAGAACTTGAGCTGCGCGCGGTCTATCCTATCGCAAGGGCTTCGCGCAAGCGCTTAGCAGGCAGACGAGCATGCCTGAATCAGGGGATAGCGTTGCAGGTCATTCTTACGAATAAGCAGACCGACTCACCGGAGGTAGAGAGAAAGAAAACATGGCCGAGAAAAAGAAGCAGGCGGGTAAGCCGCGCAGGCGTGAACGGAAATCGGTGCCGCGTGGCCAGGCGCATATTCAGGCAACTTTTAATAATACGATAGTCACTGTGACCGACCCGAATGGGAATGTCATTGCCTGGAGCAGTGCCGGCTCTCAGGGCTTCAAGGGATCGCGTAAGAGCACTCCCTACGCGGCCCAGGTTGCGGCAGAGGCTGCGGCTCGCAAAGCGATGGAGCATGGCATGCGCCAGGTCGAGGTCTATGTCAAGGGGCCAGGCTCTGGCCGCGAGGCGGCGATCCGCTCACTGCAGGCTGCTGGCCTCAACGTTGTTTCGATTACTGATGTCACGCCGATCCCGCACAATGGCTGCCGACCGCCGAAGAGGCGTCGTGTGTAGGTGCGCTGTGCGATTGGACGTGTGAGGAGGATGAGCTAAAGATGGCACGCTATACAGGCCCTGTTTGCAAGCTGTGCAGACGTGAGGGGGTCAAGCTGTTTCTAAAGGGCGAGAAGTGCCTGACAAATTGTACACTGGAGCGGCGCAACACCCGACCCGGCCAGCATGGCGGCAGCCGCCAGCGCAAGCTTTCGGGCTATGGAGCACAGCTGCGCGAGAAGCAGAAGATTCGCCGCACCTACGGCGTGCTGGAGCGCCAGTTCCGCCGTCACTATAATGAGGCGCTGCGCCGCCCAGGCCGCACGGGTGAAAATCTGCTCCAGATTCTGGAGATGCGTCTGGACAACCTGGTCTACCGCCTGGGCTTTGCCGATTCGCGGGCACAGGCGCGTCAGCTGGTCTCGCATGGCCATTTTGAGGTCAATGGCCGCAAGACGGATATCCCTTCGTTTGTGGCTAAGCCCGGGGATGTGATCAGTGTGCGTGAGCACAGCAAGAGCCAGGAGTACTTTAAGACGCGCGCGCTGCAGCTCTCGCAGAAGGCTGTGCCAGGCTGGCTCAGCCTGGACATCGCTGCCATGAGCGGGCGCGTGCTCTCGCTGCCGTCGCGCACCGATCTCGAACTGCCTTTTGAAGAGCAAATGGTGGTTGAGTATTATCAGGTTCGTTAGTCGGAAAAGCAAAGCAAAGCAAAGCTGTTGTAGGCGGTGGTAGTACAAGAAAGGCAGGTTAGAACCTTGCAAGACATCACTCTGCCTTCGCGCATCAGGAATACGAAAACCCAGGGCAATTACGGGTGCTTCGACATCGAGCCGCTGGAGGCGGGGTACGGCGTCACGGTAGGCAACGCCCTGCGGCGCGTGCTCCTGTCGTCGTTGCCGGGCGCGGCGGTGACGTCGATCCGCATCGAGGGGGTGCAGCACGAGTTTCAGGATATCCCCAACGTCATGGAAGACGTGACGGATATCGTGCTCAACGTCAAGAAGTTGCGCTTGCGCTGCTTCTCGGATCACCCGGTGACGATGCATCTGAACGTCTCCGGTGAGCGCATGGTGACGGCGGCGGACATCACAGCGCCCAGCACGGTGGAGATTGTTAACCCGGATCTCTACATCGCGACGCTGGATAACGAGAATGCGCGCCTCGATATGGAGATGGTTGTCGAGACTGGGCGCGGCTACGTCCCCGCCGATTCTAAGGAGGACCAGCCAATCGGCGTTATCCCGGTTGATGCCATCTACTCCCCCGTTGAGAAGGTGAATTTCACCGTGGAGCATACGCGCGTCGGCCAGATGACCAACTATGAAAAGGTGGTCCTGGAGATCTGGACCGACGGCACGATTACGCCCGAGGAGGCTCTCCGGCAGGGGGCCGATATCCTGGTGCGTCTCTTCTCGCAGCTCGCCAATTATCATACGACCCTGACGACCGAGCAGGAGAAGCCGCCGCTGAGCAGTCTGCCGATTCCTCAGAAGATCTACGATACGCCCATCGAGGAGCTTGATCTCTCGGTGCGTGCTTATAACTGCCTGAAGCGTAGCAATATTACGAAGGTCGGCCAGATCCTCTCGATGAATGAGGAAGATCTGCTGGGCGTGCGTAATTTCGGCGAGAAGAGCCTACAGGAGCTGCGTGATCGCTTGATCGCGCGCAACTTTCTCCCGACGAATCTGCGCGCCAGCACGGTCGGGGCCGAGATGAACGGCGATCACGAAAGGGAGGGTTAGTTAAGTTGAGGCATCGTGTTGCCGGTAATAGGCTGGGAATGCCGGAGCACCGCCGTCGCGCTGTCCGCCGTAGCCTGATGGCGGGTTTGCTCCGCTACGATCGGGTCAATACTACCCTGGCCCGCGCCCGCGCGATTCGCGGCGAGGTTGAGCGGCTGATCGCGACCGCCGTCGAGGGCCGCGCCGCGGCTCAGCGCCATCTGGCGCAGGTGGTTCCCGATGAGGAGAAGGCGGCCAAGCTGCTGGCTTTCGCGCGCCGGGGCCGCTTCTCGCTCCATGATGAGGTGGCAACGAACGAGGAGCGCGCGGCTATGGGGATGCCCCCACTGACGGAGCAGGGCCGGAAGTTCTTGGAGAATAAGCTGAAGGAGCGCCGGGCGGAGCTCTTGCGCATTATTCCCAAGGAAGAGGAGGCGGAGCGAGCTTTGCGCGCCGCTTATGAGGCGCTGGTGATTGAGCTACGCGCCCGCCGTTATGTGCTGAGCCACCTGCCCGATGAGCTGGTGGTGCGCCGCCTTTTCGATGAGCTGGTGCCCCGCTATATGGGCCGCCCCGGTGGCTATACGCGCATTACAAAGCTGGGGCAGCGTAAGGGCGATGCTGCCGAGGTCGCTCAGATCGCTCTGGTCTGAGGTGGGCCCACGGGAGGGCGAGGACCCACAGTGGCACCGCGCTTGCGCTGGTTTTCCCCCTCCCTCGATCGGTGGCTCTGGCGCTGTCTCGACTGCTCAGCGAGGTGAAAGACCTGTGCCGCCCGGACGAGCCTGCCGCTGAGTGCATGGATAATGAATCAGGAGCGCCAGGGTTGGCTACTGCCCGCGGCAAAGCGCGGCGCACTGGCTAGTCTCTCGGTGGCCTGGCTGGAGGCTCGTCCGGCATAGCTGCTATGGCGCCCTGGATGGGTGGGTGCATGAAGGCGGAGCGGTGGGCGCTGGCCAGTCCCGGCCAGCGCGTTGTTGGGATTGGAAGACTGGGCGATGGGTCCTCCTGGTGATGGCTACTCGCTGGCTCGCTTGTAGCTTGCTTCGTCCTGGCTGCCTGGAGGGGGAGCCGGTGCGTAGCGCGTAGGTGATGAGATGATAGACGGTTAGACGAGATCGTATGAATATCGCCTGTGGCATTGAGTACGATGGCACGGACTATCACGGCTTCCAGCGTCAGCCAGTGACTCATGGCCCTACGATTCAGGGAGTGCTGGAGACGGCGATCGCGCGTATTGCTGGTGAGCGAGTCGTGGTGCACGGAGCCGGGCGCACCGATGCGGGCGTTCACGCCTCGGGCCAGGTAATTAACTTCCGCTCGACGGCGCGACTCACTCCCGAGGTCTGGATGCGGGCCTTGAATGCTACCTTGCCACCGACGGTGGTCGTGCGCTGGGCGCGTGAGGTGCCGGAGCGCTTCCATGCTCGCTTCAGCGCCCTCAGTCGCTCTTATCGTTATACGATTTGGAATGATGCGATTCCGACGGCGCTCCTGGCTCGCTTCACGTACCATCGCTCTCAGCCGCTGGCGGTCGATCTCATGGCTGAGGCCTGCAAGTCTCTGCTGGGGACGAAGGATTTCGGGGCCTTTGGGCAGAGTCCCGAGGATGCTTCCCATCCTGATGAGGCTGGCCCGCACCATTGTGTCCGTACCATGCTGGCGGCCTCCTGCCTTCGCTCTGGCGCCTGCATCTTTTGTGACTTTACGGCCAATGCCTTTCTGACTGGCATGGTGCGCCGTATGGTGGGAACACTCCTGCTGGTCGGTCAGGGACGGCTCAGTGTGGAGGAATTCGCTGCGATTGTCCAGCGCGCCGATCGTTCCCATCCGGGGGCGGCGGTCCCGGCGCGTGGGCTGTGCCTGGTAGGGGTCTCCTATCCCCCAGAGCTGGGCCTGCCGGAGCCGCCGGCGACCACGGAGACGCTGGTTTCTGCTGTTTGGCCCGCACTGGTTGGCGTGGGGGCCGCGCCCGCGCCTGATGGTGATGAAGACCCAGCAGCCTGATCCAGGCTCGGCTCATCTGTTCCTTGCCGGGCTGGGTGGCAAGCGAGGAGCGCGACGCAGACGGCTGAGGAAGGGACGCCTGGCTCCCGCTGCTCCTCGTGGTGAGGCTGAGTGAGCAAGCAAGCAAGCAAGATTGCGTTTTGGGAGATGTGATCTATGAGAAAAACCTATAGCGCCAGGGCTGCTGACCTGCGCCCGCAATGGTATGTGATCGATGCCGAGGGGCAGGTGCTGGGCCGGCTGGCGTCGCAGATTGCAACTATTCTGCGCGGTAAGCATAAGCCGACGTTTACTCCACATATGCCCTGCGGCGATTATGTGATCGTGATTAATGCCGATAAGATCGCCGTGACGCGCGGACGCCTCGATAAGAAGGTCTACTTTCGCCATACTCAGTACCCTGGCGGCGTGAAGCTGCAGACGCTCCGTCAGGTGCTGGAAGGACCTCATCCTGAGCGCGCTTTGATTCACGCTGTGCGCGGTATGGTGATGCACAATAGCCTGGGCAACCAGTTGATGCGGCGGCTGAAGGTCTATGCCGGCCCAACCCATCCGCACCAGGCTCAAAAGCCTGTTCCCTGGCGGGGACCGCAGGCGCTGCTGGATGAGTATCTCTCGGAGCAGTCGCCGGCCTCTGGCGAACAGTAGGGAGAAGCTGAAGCTTCTTCTCGTTCTTACTTGCTGACCTTACCTACCGATCGTGATGAGAGAAGGAAGGGAGAGGAGTAGAGACCTTGGCTGAAAGCACCAAACTGGAGCTGCCTAAAGGGGAGTACTACTACGGGATGGGACGGCGCAAGACAGCTGTGGCGCGTGTGCGTCTTTATCCCAATGGAAGCGGCAGAATTATTGTTAATGGGCGCGAGTTTCAGCATTACTTTGGCAACCGTGAATCGGTTGTTGCGACCGCCCTGGCGCCGCTCCGCCTGCTGGACCTGACCAGCGCTTATGATATCTCGGTGCGCGTGCTTGGCGGTGGCATGACTGGCCAGGCCGGCGCGGTGCGCCATGCTCTGGCCCGGGCTTTGCTGCGCGTCAATCCCGATTGGAAGAATACTTTGCGTAAAGCCGGCTTTTTGACCCGCGATCCGCGCATGAAGGAGCGCAAGAAGCCAGGTCTGAAGCGCGCCCGTAAGGCACCGCAGTACACCAAGCGTTAAACCTGGCTCCGGGCCTGCTGGTGGCTTCGTCTACTCTGTCCATGCGCTTTCTTGGGTGGCTTAGAGCAGATGGATAGGGTAGGACGGGACCCAGCGACGGAACAGCGAGTACGTAGGCGAGCGCTGGCCCGTCTGGCTTCTGGTGGGCGGCTGAGCCGCTCGCATCAAAAAACAGGCGTGGGGAAGATGACTGCCCCGCACCTGTTTTTTTTGGAGTGTTGGTCTGGTCCGCCGGCGCCGGGTTGCTGGCCTGGCTGCCTGGTTGGCGATCTGACTTGTGCTCGCCGGAAGGGCGAGGCGATCCAGGCCGACCCTAGCTGGCACTGGCGGGAACACTGCTGTAAACAGGGGTGCACCAGCGTGCCCGATACTCCGGGCGCTTGCCGCGCACGACCTCGAAGTAGAGGTCCTGAAGCGCCTTGCTGATAGGACCAATCTGGCTGCTGCCGACGGGACGGCGATCGACCTCCACGACGGGGGCGATCTGCGCGCCCGTGCCGCAGAGGAAGATCTCTTCGGCGTTGTATAGCTCAGTGCGGTCGATGCAGCGCTCGCGGGTGATGCGTCCCAGCTCGCGGCGGGCCAGCTCCATCACGGTGTCGCGGGTGATTCCCAGCAGGATATTTTCGGTAGGGGCCGGTGTGACCAGTTCGCCGTTGAGCACCAGGAAGATGTTTTCGGCGCTGCCTTCGGAGACGTGGCCTTCGTGAGTGAGCATGATGGCCTCGTCATAGCCGTTCTGCAGGGCTTCGCTTTTGGCCAGTGCCGAGTTGACGTAAGCACCACAGACTTTGGCGCGCGCGGGAATGGCGTTGTCGTCGATCCGCCGCCAACTGGAGACGCAGCAGCGCAGGCCCGTGGTGGCCACGTAGTCCCCAAACGGCTCCGTCGTAATCAGGAAGCTATCGCTAATGCCGTGCAGGCGAACGCCGATCGTTTGATCGCTCTTATAGGCGACGGGCCGGATGTAGATGTCCTGGCGCTGGTTGTTGCGCCGTACCAGCTCGACTGTGATCTCCAGCAGCTGCTCGACGGTATAAGGCAGACTGATTTGCAGCGTTTTGCAAGAGCGCAGTAGCCGCTCGTAGTGTTCGCGAGCCCGGAAGAGGTAGAGCTGCTGATCCTGCTCATTCCAGTAGCCGCGGATACCCTCGAAGCAGCCAGTGCCATAGGCAAAGCCATGCGTGCGTACGGAGATCACCCCGCGCTCGACGGGGACGAACTCGCCGTTCATGAAGAGTTCCTGGGCTTCCATCGCTGTTGTGGCAGAAAGCTCCGTTGCTCTCTGCCTTCCCTCCTTCTGCAGAATAGGCTCTTGCTGAGTTTCTTGGCCTGCTATATGTAGTCTGCTCTGCCCGACCTGGCGTGGCGCAGGCAGGCCGGTTTGCGTGGTGGGCCGCTGGCTGGTTGGTCGGGGCTGGCTAGAGAATAGTTTTCCCCAGAGCAGAGAGCACCAGCCCGACGGCGAGCGAGGCGGTGGCGTTCTCGCGGTCCAGGATCGGGTTGACCTCGACCACGTCGATAGAACAGAGCTGACCGCAGGCGGCAAGCAGCTCCATTGAGAGATGAGCCTCGCGGTAGCTGAGGCCGCCGCGCACCGGAGTTCCTACGCCGGGCGCTTCGCTGGGATCGAGCGCATCCAGATCGAGGCTCAGATGGATACGTCTGCCGTTGTGCCCGGCCACGGCAATGGCCTCTTCCATGATGGCTGAGATGCCGCGGCGGTCGATGTCGGTCATCGTAAAGACATGGATGCGATTGGCGCGCAGCAGTTCGCGCTCGCCCGGATCAAGGTCGCGTACACCGACGATGGCGATGTTCTGCGGGTTGACCTTGGGAACGCGGCCAGCCAGGCGGACAAGGCGCTCGTGACCCAGGCCGGCCAGGGCGGCCAGCACCATGCCGTGAATGTTGCCCGAAGGCGTCGTCTCCGGCGTATTGAAGTCGCCGTGGGCGTCGATCCAGATCACGCCAATGTCGCCGTAGAAGCCGGAAACGCCCGTGATGGAGCCAAGGGCGATGCTGTGGTCCCCGCCCAGAACGAGCGGCAGGTCACCCGCTTGCAGCGCCTCGCCGACGGCTGCTGCAAGCTCTTCGGCCACCTGCATAATCGGTTCCAGATATTTGACGTGTGGATCGCCAGCTGGCTGGTTTTCAGGAAGGGGGACGTGCAGATTACCGATGTCTTTCACGCTGTGACCAAGTGCGCGGAGTTTCTCGTGAAGGCCGGCATAGCGGATAGCACTCACCCCGATATCCACGCCACGTCGATCTGCCCCCAGGTCCATCGGCACGCCAATCACACGAATCTGCATCTGTTCGCTTACCCTCCTGTTCGCCATTGAACAGTGTAATCTTCTCCTCTCCATTATAGTCCTGGGCCAGGCCCTTGTCCATCAGCCAATTGCTCCCACCACCGGGTGTCGAAGAGAGCCATTGCTCTGCGGTCGAGCGGGGCCGGCTCGTTCCACGTGCCTTGCCGCCGGAGCGAGGGGCGCTATACAATAGAGGCACCTGACCTGGCGCTATTACCTCTGTCCGTCAGGTTTGCACGGTGGTGGACCGGCGGGTGGGATTGCCAAGTTGCTTTCTGCGAGGAAGGAGGCGCTTTGTCGTGTCTCGCTGGTTGCGATATGTCCACGCTGGCCGCCGTCAGGGAGAGGTGGCGGCTCCAACCTGGCTGTCGACAGGGAGGTTAGCTTTCTGCTTCTGGCTGAAGCGCTTTGGGCTGGGCGCTCTGCTCTGGGCGCTGGTGCTCTTAGCTGCCTGCGGTGGCGGCTCCTCGCCATCCTCCAGCAGTCAGCAGCCGCTGGCCGCAGAGCAGCAGGTGCTGGTTTTCCCGAACGTGGGCACCAAAGATATCAGTACCCTTGACCCAGCGCAGGGGCCGGACGCTAATTCGGCACTGGCGGTCAGCATGCTCTACAGTGGTCTGGTTCGCACGACCGCCGATTTAAGCGTCGTACCCGATCAGGCGACCTGGCAGGTCTCGCCGGATCAACGGGTCTACACCTTTCACCTTAAGCCCGGCCTTACCTTCTCCGATGGGACACCGGTTACTGCGCAGACCTATGTCTTTACGCTGACGCGGCAGCTCCTACCGGAAGTCAAGTCGCCGGTTGCCTCCTTCTTTGAGGGCTTTATCGAAGGTGCAGAGGATGTGGCCGCCGGCAAGAGCCGGACGCTGAGCGGGGTCCGGGCGCTGGATAGCCGGACGCTGCAGATCACCTTGACCCGGCCTACCCCCTTCTTTTTGGAGGTGCTGACCAACCCGCTCTTTGATCCGTTGAATCCGGCTCTGATTCAAAAATATGGTCAGGCCAGCTGGACGAGTCAGGCGGCGGGCAGTGCCATTGGCACGGGTCCCTTCATGGTCAAGAGCTGGCAGCACACTGTCAAGATGGTCCTGGTGCCCAATCCCCACTACTATGGCCCGAAGCCGCGGCTGCGCGAGGTCGATATGCTCTTTGTGAGCGATCCTGCAACGGCCTTTAAGGCCTATGAGGCGCGCCAGTACAGCTTCATCTGGAATATTCCCCCGGACGAGCTGGGGCGTGCCCGCCAGATGTCGGGCTTCGTGCAGCGTGCGCTGCTGCAGACCGATCTGCTCTTCTTCTATACACGCAAGCCACCGTTTGATAAGACCGCGGTGCGGCAGGCTTTTGCCTATGCCATTGATAAGAAGACGCTGGCGCACGCCATCTTTAAAGATGCGGTGCTGCCGGCCACTACCATTATTCCCCCGGGCATGCCCGGTTACCAGGCCAATTACGCCGGCCTTCCCTACGACCGGGCCAGAGCGCGCAGCCTGCTGCAGTCGGTCTATCCCGATAGCCGTGCGATGCCACCTGTTGTCTTCACCTACCCCTCAGCGCAGGTCTCGCAGAGTGAGGCAGCGGCCTTGCAGCAGATGTGGCAGAGTGCTCTCGGTCTCCAGGTCAGGCTGCAGGGCATGGACCTGACGACCTACAACGATGAGCTGTCGAAGCACCTGGTGCAGATGGGATTTATTCAGTGGACCGCGGATTTTCCCGATCCCTACGACTGGCTGACCCTGAACCTCACCAGTGGCTCCCCCAATAATAACGGGGAGTGGAGCAATCCGCAGTTTGATCGCCTGGTGGCGCAGGCTGAGAAGGAGAGCGGCGAGGCGCGTTTACGCACCTACAATGAGGCGGAGCGCGTGGCAATCGAAGATGTGGGCTGGTTGCCGTTGGATCATCAGGCCCTGGCGGCAGTCATTCCGCCCTGGCTGCACGGGGTGACGCTCAATGGCCTGGGCCTCTACTTCGGTGATTGGTCGGCTGTTTACCTGCTCCAGCATTAAAGAGCTTCAGGCAGGCTGTTCCAGTGCCTGAGCGAAGGCCGTCGCGGCTGGCATCGTCTTGAAGGCTGCCGCACTGTGATGGTATAATAAAGCCACAACGTTCATCATCGTGCTTATACGCTTGAACGCAAGTAGGGCGCATCGCCCGCCAATTGTGCTGCCCGCCGCCCTCGGCGGGCTTTGTTATGTGGCAGTCGAGGGACGGTCGAGGGCTGTCGAGGCCCCGGCGAGCTGTAAGGATCTGTCGATGGAGGTCGATCGGAGTTCCGAGTCGGCCCGCGTCGATCTTGTCCTGGCTCCTTTTTGGAGAACCTCTTGTTCTCCCACTGCTGGGGGCGGGAAGCGATGACGCTTCCATCCTGGGCATGTTCTGTTAGTATGCAGCGAGGCATACGAGTCTGGCCTGGATGAGGTAGGTCGCTGAGA
>NZ_BDGT01000056.1 GCF_001748285.1 Thermogemmatispora onikobensis
GGTCATGATCTTGAGGTTGTCAAGAATACCCTGGCGGCTGTCCTCCGGACTGGGAATGACGTAGCAGTTGTAAAAGGTCACCTGATGGCCGGAGCCAGCTCCCGCCAGAATGCGCCCACCAGGCACAAATTTAAAGTCACTCATCGCCTCATAGAAGCGCTTCTCCCAGTAGGCGCGCAGCTCCTCCGTCTTCTCTACCGCGGCAATTCCCCCCGCTACACGCGCCCACAGCTCTTCAGGATAGTGCTCCAGCGGCTGGCCGTTGGCATCCTTGAGCGAATAGCGATCAAGAAAGACTTTGAGGCGAATGCCTTCTAGCTGCGTTCGCTTCGGTGTATCACCAGGCGCTTTGGGAGTCTTCGACTCCTGCTGCTCTAACATGCTGCGTTACTCCTCTCGTAAATTACCGCTCGTCAGTCGCCGCCCGCTCCCACACCCACTACACCTACCACCCCACACGATCGCTAGACCGCTTGCCGCGGGGCCGGACGCACGACAAAGAAAGGGTAGGTAAGAAATAGGATTCACTTCTAGAAAACTTGTCCTGCAGGCAAGTTATCGGCTATGATTTCCCCGGTCGACCTTCCTCGGGACAGTATACTCGGAAACCTCCCCGATTACAAGCCTTTACCCACAAGATATTGAGATTTTCTCATTCTCAAGCACAACATATTGAGAGATGTTGAGACGTGGTATGATAAGGGGAGTAGCAGGTCAGTCAGCCAGCCTGGGCCAGCCTGGGAAACTCCCCGGTTGACTGAGCGGACCGGACCACGTAATGCTTGTTCTGGAGGATTTGACAGCGTCATGCGGGCAGAGATTATTTCCTGTGGCACCGAGCTGCTGCTTGGTCAGATCACCGATACCAATGCCACCTACCTGGCGCAAAGCCTGAGTGGGCTAGGGATCGATCTCTATTTTGTCTCCCAGGTCGGGGATAACCTGGAGCGCATCGTTGAGACGCTGCGCCGCGCCTGGGAGCGCTCTGAATTGATTATCATGACTGGCGGTCTTGGACCCACCGAGGACGATCTGACGCGCGAGGCGATCAGCACGCTGTTGGGTGAGCGCATGCAGGTTGACCCAGGTCTGGAGGCCGAGCTGCGTGCCTGGTTTGCTGCCCGCGGCGTTCAGATGCCCGAGCGCAATGTCAAGCAGGCCACACTCATTCCTTCGGCACGCCCGCTGCCGAATCCTTTAGGAACAGCGCCCGGCTGGTGGGTCGAGCAGGCAGGGCGCATCATTGTCGCCATGCCAGGGGTACCACGCGAGATGTATCGGATGTGGGAGGCCGAGGTGATCCCCCGCCTGAGTCCCTATACTGGGGGTCTGATCTTCACACGCATTCTGCGCGTCATCGGCCTGGGAGAGTCGACGGTTGAGCAGCGCCTGGAGCCTTTCATTCACGCGAGCAATCCGACGGTAGCCACCTACGCTAAGAGCGATGCCGTAGATGTGCGCGTGACTGCCAAGGCGGCCAGCCGTGAGGAGGCCAAGCGCTTGGTTAGCGAAACTGAGGCACGCATTCGCGAGGTGCTTGGCGACTACATCTTCGGGGTCGACAAGGAGACGCTCCCGAGCGTGGTCGGCGCCATGCTGGCCCAACGCGGTCAGACGCTGGCAGTGATGGAGAGCTTTACCGGGGGACTGCTCTCCAGCCTGATCACAGATATACCTGGCAGCTCGCGCTATTTCCGCGGCGGGCTGGTAGCCTACAGTCGCGCTGTCGCTCAGGAGATGGGTCTCTCCTCCGAGCCAGTCGAGCGGGCCGGCCTGGTCAGCGAAGAGACAGCCCGCGCTATGGCCCAGCTCGCCCGCCAGCGTCTGGCCGCCGACTACGGTATTGGCATCACCGGCGTAGCCGGCCCAGAGCCGCTCGAGCAGCAACCTGCAGGTACCCTGTTTCTGGCTATTGCCGGACCAACCGGCGTGGTGACTTCCAGCGGCAGCGGCTGGCGCGGCAACCGCGAGGACCAGAAGTACCGCTCCGCTCTCGCCGCCCTGAATCTGCTCCGCCTCCATCTGTTGGGCATTAAGAAGGCGCAGTAGTAGCGCCCCCGGCTGGATGGCTCGTCATCCTGGTACTCGTCAGCCGCTGCTCAGTTTGGGCTGTTCGCCCCTTGCCAGAAGACCAGCCCGAGTGCTATCATTACCACGCCCTGCACGTGCGCTCAGAGCATGATAGGCTGCAGGCCAGTTCCAGCGTGCTGGCGCAGGCCGCGAGCGCTGCAGGGAGCATTCTTCACGACTCCCTCCGGCTTGGGGCCAAGATAAACGGCACCTTGCTAGCTGAATTGATGCTGGTGCGCTATGGAGAGATCTGGCCAGAAGACAACGGAGCTGCAGAGAAAGGACCGCGCCGCCCGCAAGAAACCGGCGCGGTCCCGTTTTCCTTTTCGTCTGAGCCGCTCATCGCCGCTGATCCGATTGCTGGCAGTGCTCGGTCCAGGTCTGATCGCCGCCAATGCGGGCAATGACGCTGGAGGTATTGCTACCTATTCGGCTGCCGGGGCTAACTATGGCTACAACCTGCTGTGGGCCCTCTTCATCAGCAGCTTTTTTGTGGCGGTGCTTCAGGAGATGTGCGCTCGCATGGGCGCGGTGACCGGCAAGGGACTGGCCGATTTGATCCGCGAGGAGTTCGGGGTGCGCTGGACAGCGCTCGCCATGCTGGCGCTGCTGATTGCAAACACGGGGATTACGGTCTCGGAGTTTCTCGGCATCGGCGCCAGCGTGCAGGTGCTGGCTCAGGACGTGCATACGCCCTGGATCTACGTGACTGTGCCAGTCTGTGGGCTGGCGCTCTGGTGGCTGGTGATTAAAGGTTCCTATCGGCGTGTGGAGAAGGTCTTTATTGCAATGTCCCTCGGTTTCCTCTCCTACATCCCCGCCGCCTTCGTCGCTCATCCCGATTGGGGAGCCATCGCTCACCAAAGCGTCCTTCCCACTTTCCAGCTGGATAGCGACTATCTGCTGACAGCGGCGGCCCTGGTGGGTACCACCATCAGCCCCTATATGCTCTTTTATGTGCAGTCCGCTGTTGCTGACAAGGGCATCCATGCTGGCGAGTACATCTATGAGCAGATCGACGTCTATAGCGGGACGCTCTTCGCGACGATTATTTCTTTCTTTATCGTTGTCGCTACAGGAGCGACGCTTTTCGTCTCCCATCACCCGGCAAGCACGGCGCTGGACGCAGCCTTCGCGCTGCGCAGCCTGGCCGGCCCCTATGCCTCGCTCCTCTTCAGCATTGGTCTCTTTGGTGCTTCGCTGCTGGCTGCAGCCGTCCTGCCTCTCTCAACAGCGTACGCGATCTGCGAAGCCTTCGGCTTTGAGCGCAGCCTCTCGCGCAGCTTCCGTGAGGCACCTGTCTTCCAGGGCCTTTTTACAGCCTTGATCGTGCTCGGGGTCCTGGTGACGCTGATTCCCGGATTGCCTATCTTCCAGGTGCTGATTGTGCTCCAGGATATCAATACGGCCATGCTGCCGATTATCCTGGTCTTCATTATTCTGCTGGTCAACAATCGTCGCCTGATGGGCAAACATAAGAATTCGCTGCTGTTCAATATCTTCGGCTGGGCCACCGTCCTGTTCGTCTCTATTCTGACCCTGATCCTGCTGGCCGTCAATCTCTTGCACCTCTGAGATCTGGGCCGGGCATGAGAAGCAAGACCGCTGCTCTCTTCTCTCGCTGCCAGCCCTCTCATGCACCTGACCTGACTGACCGTCCCGCTGTGCGCTCCTTCCTCGTCTCCCAGATCGCTGATTCTCTGGCAAACAAGCTTTTTTGGCCGACGTGTGCTAGAATAGTATTACATTAGTGCGGCAAGAAAAGGAGGAGAGAGGCCAGAAGCATGGAGCGAGATCCAGGCCATGCCTATAGCTACACAGCCCAGGGCGATCGCAACGAGCCGGCTGCCTCGCTCGAAGGGACCGTTGACTATACTCATCCCGACTTCTACCGCCTCTCACCTGGCTGGCACTCCGGACCCACTCCTGCTGCAGCAGCAGGTCAGGCAGAGCTGCAACCGTATCGTGGCCCACAGGATGTGGCACGCTATACCTCTGACGCGGCTCATCATGGCCAGGGCGAGGACACTTTAGCCGGAACAACACAACAAGGTTCGTCCACGACGAGCATCAAGGGGAAAAAGGGATTGGCTGGCCTGGGCGGCAGCCTGGCGGCACTGCTGGCTCTGCTCCTGAAGTTTCAATGGCTCGGCTGGCTGCTGAAATTCGGCTGGGCAGGCATCTCAGCGCTCGTTTCGCTGGCGTTCTACGCCATGATCTTCGGCTGGGCCTTCGGCCTGGGAATCGTGGTGCTGCTCTTCGTACATGAGCTAGGACATGCTATCGTCATTAAGGCCAAAGGCATCCCTCTGGGGGGCATGATCTTCATTCCTTTGCTGGGAGCCGCGGTGCTGATGAAACGCCATCCGCAGAGTGCCCGCGACGATGCTGAGATTGGCATCGCTGGCCCGCTGGCCGGCGCGCTCGGTTCTGCTGTCTGTCTGTTGCTGGCCTGGTTCCACCCGGCGGGCGTCTGGGCACCTCTCGCCTACTTTGGCTTCTTTATCAACCTGTTGAATTTGATCCCAGCCCCGATGCTCGATGGCGGGCGCATTATAGGAGCAATCGATCGCCGCCTCTGCCTGGTCGGGCTGTTGCTCTTGCTGGCTTACCAGATCTGGCTCTGGATCAATGGCGACTTCTCACCCTGGCTGTTCTTCTTGCTGGCCATCGGCGCCGCCGCCCTCTGGACGCAGCGTACCGAAGATGCCTTCCGCCCGCGCCATTACTATGATGTCCCCCTGCGCTTTCGCATCGCCATAGCAGTGGCCTATTTCGGGCTGATTATCCTGCTCTCGCTAGCTATGTCGCTCGCGCGCAGCCTGATCATCCCCTATAGCCTCTAATCTGTCCTTCGTTCCTCTCTCCCTCTCTCCTTTCTCTACTATCCACTACTCTCCCTCCGCTCTGCCAGGCGAAAATGGGGTTCACTCAGGACTTCGAAGGACGCGGTGGCAGAGGGCGGGCGTTCTTCGAGCCTGTGGGAACAGAAATGTCAGCCGCCCCCAGGCTGGTGACGAGGGAGAAGGACGGGCGCAGGCAGGCATCACCGCTGCGGCGGGTCCTCGATTGTTGCTCTTTCTTGAGCCGGCGCTCCAGGGCTACGATCTTCTCGCTGGCCTGTTCGTGAGAAAGCTGCTCCATTGTGGTTCCTCCTTTTTTCTGTTCTATTCCGCCTGGTCATCGGGCCTGCGCCTGGCTCCTGGAGCACCGGCAGCAGATCGCGATGGAACAGGCCGCGTGCAACAACCATTTTATTCGAAGCGACCCCAGCCCTCTGTTCTCTCCAGTCCAGGCTGGCTGTAAGCCTTCGCGGCTGGCCGTCCTTTGCACCGGGGTGCTCCGTGCTCGCCCTGGACGGCCTGGCGGGCGCCCATTATTTTGATGGTCCTTGCTCCTGGTTGGCAGCTACGTGGCTACGCACTTCCACGCCAGCCAGTCGCTCTAAGACCTTGAGCAAAGCGGTATAGTCCTGGCGGCCATAGCCCTCGGCGCGGGCCATCTCATAAAGCTGGCGAGTCAGCCCTGCCAATGGCAGAGGCGTCTGATACTGCGCCCCCAGCTCCAGAGCAAGATTGAGATCCTTCTGCAAGAGATCGGTCATGAAACCAGGTTGGAAGCTCCCGGTAAAGGCGCGCATGGGAAATTGATTGGCCAGCTGCCAGTTGGCACCGGTGCTGACATTGATAATGCTCGCCATCAGCTCCACATCGGCACCGGCCTTGACTCCCAGCACAAGGGCCTCGGCGGTGGCCGCCGCAATAACGCCGGCCAGGAGATTGTTGACGAGTTTGACGACTTCACCAGACCCCGAGGGGCCGACATAGAAGATGCGCTCGGCCTTGCCCATCGCTTCGAGCAACGGACGGACTCGCTCGAAGATGGCCCGCTCGCCCCCAACCATAATGGCCAGCGTGCCAGCAATCGCTCCCTGCGAGCCTCCGCTCACCGGCGCATCCAGGAAATAGACCTCGTGCTCGGCAGCGAGCTGGGCCAGACGGCGGCTTGTTGCCGGTGCAATGGTGCTCATATCGATGATGATCAGGCCCTCTCGTGCTCCCTCTAGAATGCCATCGGGACCAGCGACCAGCTGCTCGACATCCTGTGAGGTGGGAACCATCGTGATGACGACTTCGACCCCAGCGGCCAGCTCGCGCGGCGATGGGACCAGTCTGGCCCCTGCCTGGAGCACTTCCTGAACGCCAGGCTTCTCAGGATGACGCGCATAGACCGCGACTTCATGCCCGGCCTTGAGCAGATTGAGCGTCATCGGACGTCCCATTGTCCCGATCCCAATGAAGCCGACCTTCATCTTAGATATCACGTCCTTTCTGCACCGATCGATACAGCTCTGGCTTCGCCCCCTGGTAGTCTCTCCCCCATTCTCCTACGTTCCACATGGCACTCATCTCACCTCATTCTTCTGGCGTCGTCGCTAGGGCCGCCTCGCTCTGGCCCATTTCTACCTCGACGACGACAGCCCCTCCCTGGACAACGTCACCCTCACGATAATGGATGCGTCGGACGACGCCATCGTAGGGAGCAGTGATGACGTGCTCCATCTTCATGGCACTCAGAATGACCAGGACCTGACGCTGCTTGACAGCCTCGCCCTCGCTGACCTGGACTTTGACAATGGTGCCGGCCATCGGAGCCGTTAGACTCTGGCCGCCGCGCTGGCCACTTCCCCGCAGGCTGCTCTCAATAGCCGGTGGCTGAGGCCGCTGCAGGCGATAGAGCCGTCCCCGCAGCATGACCTGCGTCTCTCCGGCCAGTCGTAAGAACGGGACACGCTCCCGGCGCACCCCATACTGCAGACAGAGCGCCCCATCCGGCGTCAGCTGCGGCAGTACTTCCTCCGGCTCGCCTCCGTCAATCTGGACCCGCCAGCTGCCACCGCCGCCAGGCAGACGCTCAAGACAAGCCTGATGCTCTTCTCCCTCGTAGGAGTAGCGCAGCAGTCGCCCCACATCGCTCAGGCGCCAGGGACCAAGCCGCCGCCAGGGATTGCGCTCACCTCGCTCTTCGTTCACCACCTCAGCCAGAGCAGCTGCTTTCAAAGCTAAGGGCAATGCCTCCCGCTCTCGCAAGGCGCCTGGTTCAAGCAGCCCCTGCTCCTCCAAAAAGCTGGTAAAGGTCAGGCCCTCGCGGAAGGCCGCGTTCTCAGTAATGGCGTGCAGCAAAGCGCTGTTGGTCTTGACCCCGAAGACCGCCAGCTCCTCCAGCAAGGTGCGCATACGTGCGATGCTGGCGGCACGATCCTCCCCATAGGTGATCAGCTTGGCCAACATCGGGTCATAGAATTGACTGACGTCAGAGCCGCTTTCGACGCCGCTATCAATGCGCATACCAGGCCGCAGCGGCCCGAAAAAGCGGACGACTGTACCTGTGGAGGGGAGAAAATGCTGCTCGGGATCTTCCGCATAGAGACGCATTTCAAGGGCATGGCCCCGCGCTACTAGCTCCTCCTGGCGCAGGTGCAACGGCTCGCCGGCGGCAATCAGAATCTGCTGACGCACCAGGTCGAGGCCCATCACCAGCTCAGTGACCGGGTGCTCAACCTGCAGACGGGTATTCATCTCTAGAAAATAGAAGCGCTGATCGCGGTCGAGCAGAAACTCCATCGTCCCGGCGTTGACATAGCCCGCCGCACGGGCAATGCGTACAGCCGCTTCACCCATGCGGGCGCGCAGAGCCGGCGTCAGGGCTGGCGAGGGACTTTCCTCAACGATCTTCTGATGGCGGCGCTGGATCGAACATTCGCGCTCGCCCAGATGGAGAACCTGACCGTGAGTATCGGCCAGCACCTGGAACTCAATGTGACGAGGCTGCTCTAGCAAGCGCTCCAGGAAGACTGTGCCATCGCCAAAAGCGGCCAGCGCCTCGCGCTGCGCCCCCTCTAGCTGGGCCGGGAAGTCCTCCAGCGAGCGCACCACGCGCATTCCCTTGCCTCCGCCTCCGGCTGCCGCCTTGATCAAGAGCGGCACCCCGATGCGCTCCGCTTCCTGCAGCAGACGCTGCGGGTCCTGCTGGGAACCATCATAGCCCGGCACAGTCGGTACCCCGACCTGCTGCGCCACCTGGCGCGCGGCAATTTTCGAGCCCATGAGGCGCATGGCCGCAGCAGGAGGACCAATGAAGACCAGGCCGGCCTCCTGACAGGCCTCGGCGAAGGCCGGATTCTCCGAGAGGAAGCCATAGCCGGGATGAATCGCTTCGGCCCCAGCCTGGCGGGCCGCCGCAATGATGGCCTCGATGCGCAGGTAGCTCTCACTGGCAGGCGCAGGGCCGATCGGATAGGCTTCGTCAGCCTCATAGACGTGCGGCGCCTGGCGATCGGCCTCTGAGTAGACAGCGACGGTACGAATGCCCATTGCCCGACAGGTGGCCATGATGCGGCGCGCGATCTCTCCTCGATTGGCGATTAAGATCTTCTTGAACATCAGCTGACCACCCAGCTGGCTTTGCGCTTCTCCAGGAAGGCACGCAGACCCTCCTGTCCCTCGGGACTCGCCCGCAGCCCGGCAATCAGATTGGCGGTATAGTCACGCGCCGCCTCGCCACTCAGCCCCCCAAGCTGCAGGGCCAAAGCCTTGCAGGCCCGTAAGGCCCGCGGCCCTCCACGCAGCAGATTGTGCAGGGCCTGCTCTACCGCCGCATCCAGCTCCTGAGCAGCCACGACCACATGCACCAGCCCCACCTCGCGCGCCCGCGCCGCCGTAAACTGCTCTCCCGTCACAAAGAGCGCCCGCGCCTGACCCTCTCCTATCTTGCGCACCACATAGGGAGCAATCACCGCCGGAGCGATGCCCAGGCGCACCTCGCTAAAAGCAAAACGCGCCGTCTCGACCGCGATCACCAGATCGCAGGCCGCAATCAGCCCCAGGCCGCCGCCCATCGCCGTCCCATTGACGCGGGCCACCACCGGACAGGGGAACGTATTGATCGCCTCAAAGAGGTCAGCTAAGCGCAAAGCCTCAGCCACATTCTCCTCACGGCTCAAATTCACCGCCTGCTGCATCATCCTGATATCAGCCCCGGCGCTAAAAGAGGCACCCGCACCGGTCAGGACAACAGCATGCAGCTGCTCATCGTCGCGCAAAGCAGAGAAGGCGGCGCGTAGTTCTTCAATCAACTGTGCATTAAAAGCATTGTGGACCTCGGGGCGCTGCAGCGTCACCGTCGCGACCCGGTCCTGAAAGCTGCGTTCAACACTGAGTAGGGTGTACTCCATTGTGACTATCCCTGACAAGAACTCAGCTGCCCATCAGGCAGGCACCACTCCCGGCGGCCCGCCCGCCAGCACCCGGCCCCCAAGAGCAGGGAGCCTATAGCCGCCGCAGCTTCTCATTTGCTCATTGCTTTTTATTATACCATCCTCTTGCCAACGTACAGCCTGGATTTCTCGTGTTGACCAGGCCCGCCCCCCTCGCCCTAGAGCCAGCGCAGGCGCCGGAAGATCAGCAGCAGGAGCAGTGAGATCGCGGCCATCACAGCCAGAGCCGCCGCATAGCCATAGGTCCAATGCAACTCGGGCATATACTCGAAGTTCATGCCCCAGATACCCGCCAGCAAGGCGTCGACCATCAAAACAATCGAGGCCGCCGTCAGCGTGCGCATCGTCTTATTAAGGTCGTTGGAGACGATCGAGAGGTTCGCATCCATTGTCGAACTCAGCTGATCGCGGTAGAGATCAACGGTATCAGCGACGCGCATAATGTGGTCGTAGACATCGCGGAAATAGAGCAAGGCATGCTCATTGAAGAGGGGATTATCGCGATTCGTCAGCACATTAAGCACATCGCGCTCGGGGCCAGCAATGCGGCGCAGCGTCAGAAAGCGCTTCTTGAGGGCCAGCAGATCCTGAGTAAAGGAGCGCTGACGCAGCTCGCCGCTGAAGAGGCGATCCTCCAGGTCCTCAGCCTGCTCGACCATAGCATCCAGCACCGGGAAGTACTGGTCGACGATCGTGTCGAGAAGGGAATAGAGCAGGACAATCACCCCACCCTCCAGCTGGCGCACATTGCGCGTCCAGCGCTGCTCGGTCTCCTCCAGCTCGGGAATAGGCTCACTATGCACCGTGATCAGATAGCGCTCGCCCAGAAAGATCGACAGCTCACAGACCCGCAGGCGCTCTGTCGATGGCTCCGCCTGGATCGTATAAAAGACGATCAGGTAGAAGCTATCATACTCCTCGATTTTGGGACGCTGATGCTTATGACCGGCATCTTCCACCGCCAGCGGATGCAGATGGAAGGCTTCCCCCACGCGCTGCAACTCCTCTGGACCTGGATTGAAAAGATCCAGCCAGAGCACAGTCTGCGGCTCGGCCAGGGCCTGCTGGGCCTCGGCCAGGGAAGCAACGCGCTGAAAGCAATGCTCCTGGGAATTGCAACGCAGCGCCTTCAACATTAGCGTGGGCTACTCCTTCCTCTCAAGCAGGAGAACTGCCAGCCAGTCTATCCACCTGCCAGCAGGCAAGGGCGATCCCCACTCTGCCAGCGAGGCATATCTGGCTCGTCCGGCCCTCACGACGGATCTCTCTGTCCTGCGACGGCTACATGCGGAAGACCCCGAAAGGTGTCTCAGGCATGGGCGCATTGAGCGAGGCCGCGATCCCCAGAGCCAGCACTGTGCGCGTCTCGCAGGGGTCGATGATGCCATCGTCCCACAGGCGAGCCGTGCTATAGTACGGGTTGCCCTCGCGCTCATACTTCTCCAGAATTGGCCGCTTAAAGGCCGCCTCCTCTTCCTCCGTCATCGTCTCCCCGCGCGCCGTCAGATTCTCCTTGCGGATCGTCGCCAGCACGCTGGCAGCCTGCTCACCACCCATCACTGAGATGCGGGCATTGGGCCACATCCAGAGCTGGCGTGGGGCATAGGCGCGCCCGCACATCGCATAATTGCCCGCCCCGAAGGAGCCACCGATAATCACCGTAAAGCGAGGAACCGGTGCATTGGCCACCGCCATCACCATCTTCGCCCCATCCTTAGCGATGCCGCCGCTCTCGTACTGACGCCCCACCATAAAGCCAGTGATATTCTGCAAAAAGATCAGCGGGATCTGGCGCTGGGCACACAGCTCAATAAAATGGGTCGCCTTGAGGGCGCTCTCCGAGAAGAGCACCCCATTATTGGCGATAATGCCCACAGGATAGCCCATGAGGCGAGCAAAACCACAGACAATCGTCGTCCCGTACAGCTCCTTGAACTCATGGAAGCGGCTACCATCCACCAGGCGAGCGATCACCTCGCGCACATCATAGCTCTTGCGATAATCGCGCGGCACAATGCCATAGATCTCCTCGGGATCGTAGCGCGGCGGCTCCGGCTCAGTGATCTCCCAGGGAATGGACTTGCGCCGCTGCAGATTGGCCACGATGCTGCGGCAGATCGCCAGGGCATGCTCATCGTTAAGGGCGTAGTGATCGGCCACCCCCGAGATGCGACAATGGACATCGGCCCCACCCAGCTCCTCAGCACTCACCTCCTCGCCAGTTGCCGCCTTCACCAGCGGTGGCCCCCCGAGAAAAATGGTCCCCGTGCCGCGCACAATGATAGTCTCATCGCTCATCGCCGGCACATAGGCGCCGCCCGCGGTGCACGACCCCATCACCACGGCAATCTGCGGAATGCGCTGGCTCGACATGCGCGCCTGATTGTAGAAGATGCGCCCAAAATGGTCGCGATCGGGAAAAACTTCGGCCTGCAGGGGCAAAAAAGCCCCGCCCGAGTCGACCAGATAGATACAGGGGAGACGATTCTGTTCGGCAATCTCCTGGGCCCGCAAATGCTTCTTCACCGTCATCGGGTAGTAGGTCCCGCCTTTGACGGTGGCATCGTTGGCAATAATCATGCACTCCTGGCCCTCAACAACCCCAATACCAGTCACAATGCCCGCCGAGGGCGCCTCGTTATCGTACATATCCCAGGCAGCCAGTGGACTCAGCTCCAAAAAAGGGGTGTCGGGGTCACAGAGCAAACGAATGCGCTCACGCACAAGCAGCTTATTACGCTTACGATGGCGAGCCACGGCATCGGCGCCTCCGCCCTGCTGCACCTGCTGCAGACGCTCCTTCAGCTCGGTCACAAGCTGACGGAAATAACGCGCATTTTCCTGAAATTCAGGACTGCTGCGGTCAACATGCGTTTCAAGGACTCGCATGGGCGTTCGCCCTCTTCCTCTCTGAAGAAATCACTGCCATTGTGACATGAGGCGCTCCTCTTCGTCAAGATCTTCCTCGGCAAAGGCCACTCCCCATAAAAGCGGAGATCCCCCTCGAGCCGCCCCAAGACCAGCGCAGAGAGAAGAGAGCCAACAAAGGCCAGAGGCGCCGTCAGACGCGCTCTTCGCTCAGCATTGTTGCTGCGCCAGCACGCTATCGATCTGGGCCAGCAGTCGCCCCGCCGGGGCAAAGCCATAGTTGACGGCCTGGGCCTTGCCCTGACCATCGAGCACAACCGTGGTCGGCAGCGTCAGGACGCGATAGCGAGCCGTCAATTGCGGCTCCGTCGGCGCATCCACTTCGATCACCCTGACCAGCGCGCCACGGGCCGCCTGGACCTGGCGTAGCGCCGGCTTCTGTAAGCGATGGCACTGCTGACACTCGGCGCTGCTGAAGAGCAAAATGCGCACCGGCCCGCTTGCCTCCCCCGCTTCATCCTGGCGGTCGGCAGCCAGGACCGGCGCCGCCAGAGCTGCCCGGCGCTGCCGTTCGACAAAGCGCCGCCCGAGCAGAATGAAGCTCCATAGGAGGACGGCCAGCAGAAGCAGTAAGGCCGCCCGCCAGAGCATCACGTTCAGCATCACCCAGCTCTTCCTTCCCTTCCTTCCACTCTACCAGCTTGCCCCTATCTCACACCACGCCAGTGGAAGCCCCCTTCATAGCGCACGCGGGGAACCAGGCCGATCTTTCCCAGGTAATAATAGACCAGGCAGCCAGCACAGAAGCCAACCGTCAGATTGACAAAGGAGAGCACAAAGACCAGCAGGTCTAGCGCCCAACCGGCCAGCGTCGCAGACGTCAGCAGAAGCAGGAGCCCGGCGACCAGCAGGAGCGTGGCCCCTACTCCCTGAGCGAAGCGATGCGGGGCTGGATCATCCTCGACCAGGCGCGGCTTCAACAGGCCGCTCGCTACCAACACATGCCGATAGAAGAGCGCAAACGGCCCAGCCGCCGGCCAGAGGGCACTCCAGGCCAGGAGCAGGCCGGTGATCAGCACCAGCGGCGGCCAGCTCAATAGGAAGGCCAGAGCCGTTAGCACCACCACACTGCCCTGCGAGAACTTCGCCAGGCGGCTATCAACGCGCAAATCGGTTGCGGAAACGGCTTCCACAGTAGTTCCTCCTCCAGTTCAGATCAGGCTGATTGGCGCTCGCCTCGACCAGCGACGCTGAGCACCCCTCGAATAGAGCCTTCACCTGAATGAATGATAACATAGTGTATCTATTTAGTAAACAACCACAGCGTGGCCCGCCATATTCCCTGCCAGGCAGCAGACCACAGCGACGGTTAGCTCCCCTATCCCCTCTTGACAGGGCTGCCAAGAAAAGGTATCCTGTTCTCGGACAGCTAGAGACAAGGTGTCGCGTCTCGGCTTTGCACTATCGCCAGAGCGTGCAACAGCGGCAAAGCGAGCAGTCAGTCAGCCAGGGTCAATAAGCAGGCTCTGGCCAGCTTGCTTGCCTGCCTGCCCTTCTTCCTGGCGAGATGTGACGAGAGAGCCTGTCACCACCTTCGGGTGTGGCCAAGCGGTAAGGCAGCGGACTTTGGATCCGCGATCCCAGGTTCGAATCCTGGCACCCGAACCACTTTTCGCCTGCTCGCCGCGCCGCTGGCGAGAGCAGGGACTGGTCTCTCATGACCAGGTAGAAGCGTTGAACGATGTTCTCTGTCGTGCTTGCACTGGCAGCAAGCAAGAAAAAGGGGGAATTTATTTCTTTCCCGCGCCTGAGCAGCAAGGGCAAGCGACCTTGCCAGCTCAGCGCAGCTTAGCCCGGCGGTCCGTGGCGCAGGGGCACGAGCCGCTGAGGAGACAGCCATGAAACAAGAGGTTCTGTGAATTCAACAATGAAGACCTATGCGACCGTGGTCCTTGCAGCGGGCAAGGGCACGCGGATGCGTTCAGCCATTCCCAAGGTGCTCCATCCGCTGGCCGGGCTGCCGATGTTAGGCCATGTGCTCAATGCCGTGGAAACCATCCCTCTTACCTCTGCCTTTGCTCCACTGGCAGCCACCATCACCGCCCACCGCCCCATTGTCGTCGTCGGCTGCGAGGCCGCCCAGGTCCAGGCCGCCTTTGGTGAGCGCTGCTACTATGCCCTGCAGGCCGAGCAACTCGGTACCGGCCACGCCGTTCTGGCCGCCCGCGAGGCCGTCGATGCCCTGTCTCCTCCTCCTGAGACGGTGCTCGTCTGCTATGGCGATACCCCGCTCATCAGCGCCGAGATGCTGGCCCGCGTCGTGGCTCACCACGTGGAGAGTCAGGCCACCATCACTTTCTTGACAGCCACCACCGAGCAGCCCTCGGATTTTGGGCGCGTGGTCCGCGATGCCTCGGGCGCCGTTGTGGAGATCGTCGAGGTCAAGCGTGCCACTGAAGAGCAGAAGCGCATTAAAGAGGTGAACTCGGGCGTCTACTGCTTCGAGCGTCGCTGGCTCTGGGAGACCCTGCCCCGCCTCGCACGCAATCCTTTCAGCGGCGAGTACTACCTCACCGATCTGGTGGCCATTGCGCGCTCACAAGGGCGCACCGTTGCGACGGTGACCGGCGCCCTGGAGGAGACGGTAGGTGTGAACGATCGCGTGCAGCTGGCGGCGGCAGAGCAAATCTTGCGGCGCCGCATCCTGGAGCGCCATATGTACGCGGGCGTGACGATCGTCGATCCTGCGGCTACCTACATCGACGCCGAGGTCTCCATCGGACCCGATACGGTCATCTTGCCCGGCACCATGATTACTGGCCGAACGCAAATCGGCTCCGGCTGCCGCATCGGCCCTGGAACCACCATCGAGTCGTCGATCATCGGGAACCGCTGTATCATTCGGAATTCAGCTCTCGAAGAGGCTATTCTCGAAGACGATGTACGGATCGGCCCCTTCAGCCACTGTCGCCCCGGCGCTCATCTGGCTCGTGGTGTGCGCATGGGCAACTTTGGCGAGGTGAAGAACTCGTATATCGGTGCGGAAACCGACATGCATCACTTCAGCTATATCGGTGATGCCACTGTCGGGGCCCATGTCAACATTGGTGCGGGTACAGTCACTTCCAACTATAACGGGATCACACGCCAGAAGTACCGTACGGTCATCGAGGACGGGGCCTTCATTGGCTGCGATACGATCATCGTGCCGCCCGTGACCATCGGTGAGGGAGCCATGACGGGCGCCAACGCAGTGGTGAACCGCGACGTGCCTCCCCATGCGCTGGTGGTTGGTGTGCCCGCCCGTCTGCTGCGCATGCTCGATCCCGCGGCAGCAGCAGCAGAACAGGCCTCCTCAGACGCGGAAGGAGGCAAAAAGGAGTAACTACAACTATGGACGCCGATGGCATACCCCTTGTCAGGATCGCCACCGCTCTCAGCCTCTCTCTCCCCCAGCTCGACGGTGTGGCCTGGCTGCAGCTGATCATCTTGGTCATTGCGCTGGTCCTGTGCGCCACCGCCTCCGCCGCCGAAACCGCGCTGACTTCGGTCAGCCGCATCAAGCTGAAAAACCTCGTCGAGGAGGGTGATCCCCAGGCCGCTGAGCTGGAGCGCCTGCTGGCCCACCCGAACACGTTCCTCTCGACGATCCTGGTGGTCAACAGCATCGCGGTGATCGTGGCCTCCAGTATGGCCACGGTCCTGGCCTTGCGCTTCTCAACCACCTGGGGCGAGCTGATCGCAACTGTGCTCATCTCGCTGATCGTCCTGATCTTCTGTGAGATTACACCGAAAACTGCTGCTGTGCAAAACCCTCTGCGCTGGGCGCGCGCCCTCAGTGGCTTCGTGCGCTTGGCCGCCTGGCTGCTGCGACCGCTCGTCTGGTTGCTGGGGGTCATCACCTCCTCCCTCGCCAGTCTGCTCGGTGGTGAGCTGAAGCATGCTGGCCCCTTTGTGACAGAGGAGGAGCTGCGTCTGCTGGTCTCGGTCGGTGAGCAGGAGGGCGTGCTCGAAGAGGAGGAGAAGGAGATGATCCATAGCATCTTCGAGTTCGCCGATACGCCAGTGCGCGAGGTGATGGTGCCCCGCATCGACATGATTACTCTGGAGGCCGATACGACCGTCGATCAGGCTGTCGATGTGGCTCTGCAGGGCGGCCTCTCTCGTATCCCTGTCTACGAGGGCTCTCTTGATAATATTCTGGGCATTCTCTATACCAAGGATCTGCTGAAGGAGCTGCGCCAGGGTCATCATACGCGCCTGGTGCGCGAGCTGGTGCGCCCGGCCTACTTTGTGCCGGAAACAAAGAAGCTCGACGATCTGCTGCGCGAGATCCGCCAGCGGCGCACCCATATGGCCATCGTGGTCGATGAGTATGGCTCGGTCGCCGGCCTGGTCACGATTGAGGATCTGATGGAGGAGATCGTCGGCGATATTAAGGATGAGTACGACCGCGAGGAGAACCTGTACGAGCGCATGAGCGATACGGAGTATATCGTCGACGCCAAGATGAATATCGACGACTTCAATGAGCTGATGGGAACAAAGCTTGATAACGAGGACTATGAGACGCTTGGCGGCTTCCTCTACGCTCAGCTCGACAAGATCCCGGTGGCCGGTGATACGATTACCTATGGGGATTTGAATCTGACGGTGCTGGCAACCCGCGGACGGCGCATTACGAAGGTGCGAGTGCTGCGCCTGAGCAACACCGACGCTGCGGAGTCGGAGGCGGCCCCTGTCGATCAGCCGAGGCTGCCGGCTCCTTCGTCTTCGACCTCAACGCCCGCGCCGGCTAGCCCCGAGAAGCATCGGGCGCCCGCTCCAGCCCGGCAGGCAATGGCTCAATCCCCCGTTATGCGGGAGGCCACTAACCTCTCCTGATCCAGGCCGCTGATCATGAGACCAGGACGGGCGGCCTGGCCAGAGATGGGCCGCCTCCCTTTGTGAAGTGAGCGGAGTCCACACTCCACGCTGGAGAAAGGAGCAAGCGGCTCCTTGAGTCCCGCGCCACAGGCCTCCCGCTGCACACACAGCCGACGGATGGCTGTGTGTGCAGCCCGGCTCATGGTGGCCTGGGTCAGGGAGGACCGCGTAGAGCGATGAAGCTTGATCTCTCTACCCTACCGCGCCAGGTGCGCGTGGTTGAAGTGGGACCGCGCGATGGCCTGCAGAACGAGCAGGTGCGGGTTCCCACAGAGCAGAAAATTCATTTCATTCGTCTGCTTGCCGCAGCAGGCTACTCCGAGATTGAGGTGACTTCTTTTGTCAGTCCGCGGGCTATCCCACAGCTGAGCGATGCCAGCGCGGTCATGGCCGGCCTGCACGACCTGCCAGCAACCCTGCGCCTGACGGCCCTGGTGCCGAATCTCAAGGGCATGGAGCGGGCTTTAGCCGCAGGACTGCGCTCGGTGGCGGTTTTTACAGCGGCCAGCGATAGCTTCACCCGACACAATATCAATGCCACTATTGCCGAAAGCCTGGCCCAGTTCCGGCCTGTTTTGGCCCTGGCTCAACGTGAAGGGGTGCGCGTGCGCGGCTATATCTCGACGGTCTTCGGCTGCCCTTACGAAGGACGGGTTGATCCCCGGCGCGTGCTGGCGGTAGCTCTAGAGCTACTGGAGATGGGTGTCGCTGAGCTGTCGCTGGGCGATACCATTGGTGTGGCCACTCCCAATCAGGTCGTCGAGGTTCTGGATTTGCTGCTGACCGAAGGCGGCATTCCTCTTGAACGGCTGGCCGTGCACTTCCACGATACGCGCGGCACAGCGCTGGCCAATGTGCTGACCGCCCTTCAGATGGGCGTGAGCTGCGTGGATTCTTCCGCTGGGGGCCTGGGTGGCTGTCCGTATGCCCCTGGGGCCAGCGGCAATCTGGCTAGCGAAGATCTCCTCTATTTGCTCCACGGCATGGGCATCGAGACCGGGGTCTCGCTAGAACAGGTGGTCAGAGCTACACGCTTCATCGCCACGATACTCGATCATCCACCGACAAGCAAATATTACCTTGCTGCTACTGCTCAGGCTCAGTGCAGCGAGGGCTAGTTGACTGCTCCTTCCTCACTTTCTAAAATAGACACCTGTATCGATGGCTGATCCCATCGACCGGTTGCTGTCTTGTTCTGAGGAAGGAGCAAGTTGATGATTCGATTGTTCTACTGGCTCTACCGCTTTCTATCCAGGAGGGAGAAGCCGCTGTTGCAGCTTCTCTTGGGAGTTCTGCTGATTCCTGTCGGAGCCGCAGTGGCGTATGCTGCCTGCAGCGGCGAATATATCTATCCCTACTGGGTGATTCTGGGGGGCGGTCTGGCTTTTTTCGGCCTCGCCCTGCTTCTCAAGGGGCTGATTATCCTGCTCAGTCGGAAAGGGGTTTCGGCAGCTGCCGCCTCGTCACCCGCGCGCGAGCCGATCGCTGGGCTAAATCTGCACGCGAGCCTGGCCGGCCAACCATTGTCGACCGCTGCCTCGCTCTCGCCTCAGTCTGGAGGGCCTCGTCAGATGTCAGCCGGACCGGCGGCGGCGGCAGCTCCATCTTACAGGCCCGTTCCCCCAGGAATGGCCGGCCAGTCGCCCGCGGCCTTCCCCTCACAGCTCTCCTGGTGGGGAGGAACCCCCTGGCCAGCGGAACAGATGGGCTATCCAGGCTACCAGCCACAGCCGGGGCAAGGGCAGGGACAAGGAGCCCAAGCCCAGGCAAAGGCTCGGGCATCATATCCGCGTCAGCAGCTCTGGCCACCAGAGGTCTCCTCACGTTAGAAGCAAGAGCGACCTCGCCTATTGAGCGCCCCCACGATCCGGCTAGCTGGTTCGTTGATTCACCCTTGATGGCTTTACCGAGCTGTTTGTTTGCCGCCTGAAGCCGGTTTCACATCGGCCTACCGCTCTCAAGCAGGATGCGAGAACGAACGGCGCGCAAGGGACGTCTGGCTGTCCGTCGGTCCGCCGCAAGCAGCGGCTGCTCTCTCCCGATCAATCTGGCGCTGGTTCTGGCGTAGGAAGCGCTGGCCACCGCCAAGGCGGCCCAACAGGACAGGAACCACCCGAGAGGAGGCTGCCAGTCAGGACAAAGCCGTCTGTGCCTGGCCTTCCCACTCTGCCCTTGCCCGCTGGCTCCCTCGGACTCTGAATTGATCTCCCGGCCCCGCTGGGCGCCGCTGCGCTGCTCTCCTTGCACTCGCTTGCCACTCGACCCACTTGCCCCCGGAGCGACTCACCAGCCTCCGCTCCACTACATTTCTGGCGCGCGCTGAACGACACCAACGCCGATTGAGCGCTCGTCTCCTAGGGCTGGCTCTGGAGATATTGGAGCGCCCGAATCAGCTGGCTATCACCGCTTTGCAGAATCTGCTGATAGGTGGTATGGTTGCGATTCTCCGCCGCTGGTGTCAGGGGACTTTGTCCTGCCTTGAGGGAGACCACCACATTGGGTTGAATGCCATTCTGGCGAATAAAGTGGCCATCGGGCGTCAGCCACTCAGCCGTGCCGAGTAGTAGCTCAGAGCCATCGGAGAGCGGGAATTGTTCCAGCACTGTCCCTGTGCCGTAGGTACGTGTTCCGATGATTATTGCTCGATGGTTGTCTTGAAAAGCTCCCGAGACGATCTCAGCGGCGCTGGCTGTTCCGTTATCGACGAGGACCACCAGAGGGATCTTCCCATCGACCACGTGCCCTGTCACCTGATATGGCGTGCGCCTCCCCGAGCTATCTTGCTCCAGAAAGACCGTACCGCTGGCCTGGAACTCGCTGACCGTATTGATAGCCTCCTCAACCAGGCCGCCAGGATTGCCGCGTAGATCAAGGATAATGGCTTTGGCTCCGAGCTTTTTGGCCTGCTCAACGCTGCTTCGGAGCTGATCGCTGACCCCATCGGCGAACTGAACGATCTGAATATGAGCGACATGGGCCTCGGGAATATAGTGCATAATCACATTCGGCACAGTGATCCTGGCCCGCTTCAGATGGAAGGTCAGGGTCTGATTCGTGCCGGGACGACGTACGGTCACCGAGACGGCGGTGCCCTCCGGCCCTCGCAACAGCGAACTGATTGTATCAAGATCCTTGCCTTGCACGCTCTGGCCATTGACCGAGAGGAGAACGTCGCCAGGCTTGAGGCCGGCCTTCTCTGCCGGGGCCCCCGGCACTGTGTCGCTGATTACGACCTGTTTCGTTGTGGGATCTTGCTGGATATAGACGCCGATGCCAACCAGGGTCGGGCTGAGAGACTGATTGAAAGCCTGGACCTGGTCCGGCGTGAGAAAGCGCGTATGGCCCTTGTCGCCGAGCGTGTCGAGCATGGCTTGAATGGCGCTGTAGGCCATCTTCTGATAGTTGATCGCCTTACGATCAACATACTTCTGGTCAACTAAGGTCCAGGCTTGCTGAACCAACTGGGCATACTTTTGCGACTGGCTACTGGCGGGGAAGGAGCCAGAAGAGAAAAACTGGTGGCTGAACCAGCCGGCGATGAAAGCCAGAACGAGCAGCGCAGTCACAGTGACGGCACGGCGGACGACAGTGCGGCAACCAGGAGGCGCAGGTTGATCAGATGGAGCGCTTGGAGTGCCAGGTGGGGGTGAAGTAGCGGCTTGCGCATCAGACGAGCCGGAGTCGGGGACGCTTTCGGTTGAAAACGACCTCCAACTGCGCCGCTCATCGTTTTCATACCAGCGCGGGTCATAGTAGTTGCTCACCAGATTCCTCCCAAGAATGCGTCTCTAGCTAGCTAGCTACCAACCAAACTCAGCAGGCGATCACGAACCAGATGGCAGGCAGAGGCAAACACAGGCACAGAGCAGAGCAGAGCAGGCCAGGCCAGCGGGGCAATTCCGGCGGGACTATCAACTCAGTCCTTCCCGTATGGTAGTCGCCCTGGCAGGAAAAGTCAACCGCTCATGCGGATAGGGAAGAAAAAGGACGTAGTTACTGAGAACTACGTCCTTTCGCCTGCTGTATGAGCTATTCTGCTGTTCTACAGGAGAAGAGCATCCGCTCCTGATAGTCCAGGAAGGCGCTGGTACCGTTTTCCAAAACTGACCTCTGGAGGGCAAGCCCACACCAAACAGCGGTCGGTTCGCGTCCTCCAGAGCAGCTGTGCTGTTGGAGGCAGCAGAGACTCCTTTCTGAGCTGGTGCTTCCCTGTTCGACAGGAGTGACGCCTATTTGGGAAGCTCCAGGGCCTATCAGCCCACTCTCCGCCTTCCTCGTGGATATGTGACTGGTCGAGGAAGCAGAGGAGACTCAGGAGGAGCTGTTACTGCACCCCACATGGCCATGCCTATCGCTATTGTTGACGATCAGTGGCTTCCCCCACCTCTTGGCTCCCAGCAGCAGGAGCGGATGGGGAGGTTGGTGCCTGACTGCCAGCCACGGCTCCCGCCGTGGCCACCTGACGTTTACCGGAGGGGGCAGGTGCCTGCTTCTTTGGCGGTTCCCACCCCGGCGCGCGCGAGACAATCATCGACATCACCCGGCCCTCCATTATAGGCGGGCGTTCGATGACAGCTGTCCCTTTCAGGGTTTCGGCGATGCTATCCAGCAGCCTACGGCCAATTTCTGGGTGGCGCAAGTCTGGTCCACGGAACTGAACGCTGACCCGCACCTTATCGCCATCGGCAAGGAACTCCTGAATCTTGCGTGTTTTCACGCTGATATCGTGTTCATCGGTACGAGGGCGCAGGCGAATCTCCTTGAGAGTAATCGTCTTCTGATGCTTGCGCGCCTCGCTTTCCTTCTTGGCCTGCTCGTACTTGTACCGTCCATAGTCCATCAACTTGCAGACCGGTGGTACAGCATTGGGCTGCACTTCGACTAAATCCAGATCCCTCTCACGGGCGATATCAAGAGCACGGGGCGTCGGCATCACGCCGATCATCTCGCCATTCTCATCAATGAGGCGTACTTCTCGTGCCCGAATGCGCTCATTGACCCGTGTTTCGCGCGTCCGGTCATTCCCCCGAGGATCTCTGTTAATAGGCCAAACCTCCCTTTTCCTTTCCTGACTTGTCTGACTGGTGATAACCTGCTGACCTGTTTATCCCAGGGCCGGTGTCTATCCCTGGATAGACGGATTAAGTGTAGCATAAGGGGTGGGAGAAGTCAATTGATTTTGCGTACGTGCTCCGCACCCGTAAAGCCCCTGGCTCCTTTCCTTTTCCTCTCCCGGCGTCCCGCGCCTCACATTCACCCACGACCTGCTCTTCCTCCCTCTCCTTCTGCCTTTGACCGCCTGCAGCCTCTCACTCACTGGCACACCACGACAGACGGCCCCTTTCTTATGTTATACTTATTGAGGTAATGCGTTTGTTCGCCCTATCCTCTACGCCTTCAGCAGACGCAGAAGATCTCTGGCTGCGTCCTTCTATGCGCATTGTCTGTGCTTCAGATGCTGCTTCCGCACCGCTTTTCCCAAGCAGCGGCAGCGGAAACTGCAAAGGAGGACCACTATGAGCGGTTGCCTGGCAGCTGTCTCTCGCTTCCTCGCCCCCACGCTGGCGCCTCCATCGCCAGCGAGCAACAGCAGCCGGGTGGTTCGACAGGCCGCCTGCAGGCCGACCTGTAGACATCCAGACCAGCTTCCACCGTTCCCGCTCCTGGTCCAGGTCCAGTAGCAGCAGCGTCTACTGCCCACTGCGACCGTCCCCCCGGCGCTGCTAGCCGTGGCGCTGGCTCTGAGGGTCTCTTGTGCACGTGTACGACCCCGGAAGAAGAGGCAAGCCCATGCGAACGCTTTACACTGGCCACATCACCATCGGCAGACGTACTGTCCACTCGTTTATCTACGCAGAGACGCTCTACGAGGCGGAAGAGCAACTGGCTGATATTCTACAGCGCTATATCAGAGATCACTATCGGCTGGCGGCTTCGCTCGTGCTCCCCCGCATTCGCGTAGTCTCGCGTCCTTACGGCTGGCACCTGCCCGGCGGGCCATTCCTCCCAGGGACAAGCCGTCAGTATCTCCAGCGCTACCCGGCCCAGTCATGTCCCGCTGGCCTCGTCTACGAGAGTGAGGCCGCCAGCACGCCGTGAGCCTGAGCACAGCAAGGAGCAGACTTGAACCTGCGCGTGCGCGGCGGACGGAGCGAGGCCTTCCGCAGTGGGCCTGGCGCTCGCTCTTCTGCTGCGGTGCCTGCTCCCGCCAGGCCAGCGCTCTGCAGCGCCATCCCCTGCCTGTGAGCAGGCTACCGACTCTTTCAGGCACCGGCGGGAGCTTCGCGCAGCAAGCGTGTGAGACGGCCTACAATGTCATAGCGTCGATAGGAGGGAAGGAGATAGACCCCCTGAACAAGCTCGCGTGCCTCCATCAGCAGCTCCTGGGCGAGGCGCAAGCCCTCCTCCGTGCCCTGGTCGCCCGCAGCGCGCATGCGTTCGCGCACGCGCTCAGGAATAGTAACACCAGCCACTTCGTTGTGGAGAAACTCGGCATGGCGCCAGCTATGGAGGGGAATGCAGCCTAAAATCACCGGTACGGGCGGCTTGCCAACGCGCGTGAGAAAGCGCTCCAGGGGAGCCAGTTCATAGATCGGCTGAGTCATGATAAAGTGGGCCCCGGCCTCCAACTTGCAATAGTATTTCTCGATCTCGCGCTCGCCCTCCTCTTCGCTGACATTGAGGTTGAGGGCGGCCCCTATATGGAAGGAGGCCTTGGCACCAATGGAGCCTCCTGCCGCATCGTGCCCTTCATTCATCCCTCGCAGAATACGGATCAGGCCGACCGAATCGACATCCCAGACCCCGGTAGTATTGGGATAGTCTCCCACGCGCAGTGGGTCGCCTGTCAGAGCAAGAATATTGCGCAGTCCCAGGGCATGGGCCCCCAGCAGTTCGGCCTGCAGCGCCATCAAGTTGCGGTCGCGGGTCGTAAAGTGGATGATGGTCTCCATGCCCAGGTGATCCTGGATCAGGCGCGCCAGGGCGATGCAGCTCATGCGCACACGCGCCAACGGGCTATCAGCGATGTTGATACAGTCGACCCCATCGCGCTGGAGCTGGGCGGCCCCGGCCAGAATCTTGGAGGGATTGAGGCCCATCGGCGGGTCTAACTCAACGCTGATAACGAATTCGCCAGCCTCTAGCTTCTGCTGCAGGCGTGTCTTACTCCCTTCCTGGGGCAGGATGACCTCTTCCTCGGGCAGCGTGCCGATGGGAGGACGACGCTCGCCGCGCACGTGAATCACCGACGAGGCCGCCAGGCTGTCTCCCAGGCCCTGGACGGTCGCCGACGCCCCATTCTGCTGCCCGGCCTTCTCGCTCTGGCTCGCAGCCGCCGCCTCACGCCCATAGTGGGCGTCGAGTGCCTTCCGCATGGCTTCGATGTGGCGTGGTGTGGTGCCACAGCAGCCGCCAATGAGGCGTACCCCGGCCTGGGCAAAGCGCAGAGCATAGTCGGCAAAGTAGTCGGGCGTCGAGACATAGAAGAAGCGGCTGCCGATGCGCGTCGGCAGGCCAGCATTGGGCTGGGCCGAAAAGAGCGGGGGGCGCTTCCCCTGGCGGTTGGCGGCCTGAATCTCTTCGTCGAGGGCCCCAATCATGCCTTGTAGGGCCTCCAGGGTCATCGCCGGCCCCACGCAGCAGTTGGCCCCCATCACATCAACCCCCAGCTCATACAGCTCTCGCGCAACGCTGGCCGCCGACTGACCGGAGAGCGTGCGCCCATCCTCGTAGAAGCTAACTTGAGCCACAATCGGCAGCCCACCAACCTCCTGAGCCGCCAGTATGGCCTGACGCAGTTCGGCCAGACTGGTAAAGGTCTCTAAAATCAGCAGCTCGGCCCCCCCTTCCTGGAGGGCTTCGATCTGCTCTCGGAAGGCCGCCCGCACCTCGCTGAGCCGCCCACTCTCGGGTGCCTGCAGCGGCTGACCGCTCGGTCCAATAGCCCCCGCGATAAAGACCGGCAACCCAACAATTTCACGCGCCTCAATCGCCCGTCGCACCCCCTGAAAATTGATCTCGCGGACCCGATCCTCCAGGTTGTAGGCAGCCAGACGCAGGCGATTGGCACCAAAAGTATTGGTCTCGATAATCTGGGCCCCGGCACTGATGTACTCGCGATGGATGCCTTGAATCAATTCCGGGCGCGTGACGTTGAGCAGATCGAAACATTGCTCGTAGGGCACGCCACGCGCGTAGAGCAGGGTTCCCATCGCTCCATCACATAGCAACGGACCCTGTTGCAGTCGCTCCAACAATACGTGCTCCATAATAAGAGACCACTCCACCGGCAATACTGGCAATTGCGTTCGCTTCGTTGTCCTTCTATTGTACTCCCTCTCTGGCCTCTTCTTCCAGAGCGACGCGCCTGAACAGGGCAGGCTGGCCGCGAGATAGGCGAGATATGCTATACTTTTAACCAGCGAACCCCTGGGAAAGGTTCGCTTCCCTTCCGGCGAGGTGGAACGGATGGTGTTCAGAGCATGCAGATGCCAGGCAGCAGTATCTCGACTTTTTCTGCTTGCTTGCCTGCTAATCAGTGGCTAACTCATGGAGAGACAGAAGACAGCTCACAAGCCTCTCATCGTCGCGGTCTGCGGGGATAGCGGCTCAGGGAAGAGCACTCTGACTGATGGAATGGTCCAGCTTTTCGGCCAGGATTCCGTGACGCATATTTGCCTCGATGACTACCACACCCTGGATCGCGCGGCTCGCATGCGCGCCGGCATCACTGCCCTGCATCCGTGCGCCAATAATTTTCCGCTGATGACGGAGCATCTACAGCGCCTGGCGCGCGGTGAGACAATTGTGAAGCCGGTCTATGACCACCGCACGGGCACCTTTGGCCCGCCGGCGGAGGTGAAGCCCGCGGAGATTATTTTCGTTCACGGTCTCCATGCCCTCTTTACGCCCGAGCTACGCCGCCTCGCTCATGTGCGTATTTATCTCGACCCCGAGGCCGCTCTCCAGCAACAGTGGAAGATTATGCGCGATAGCACTTCTCGCGGCTACACCGTTGAGCAGGTACGGGAGCAGATCGCCCTGCGCCGCCGCGATAGCCGCCTCTATATCCAGCCACAAAAGCGCTTTGCCGATATCATTGTTCGTTTCTATCGTGGCAGCCTGTACTACCGCACGCGCGATCTGGCGCATCTCGATGTGCGCCTGATCGAGGCGAAGCATGCCCCCAAAATCGATCTCTCCGATGTGCTGGAAGCTTCCCATAATGGGCGCAAGCCCGCCTTCCGCCTGGTGGAGGAGGTCTACGATGGAGTGCTGCGCGATGTGCTGGAGATCGACGGCGACATCAGCCATCAGAAAGCCTGTGAGCTGGAAAATTGTATCTGGGCCCATATGGAGGAGATCAACCACCTGCGTCCAGAGCGCTTGAGTATGCTCGGGCGCTTCTACGTTGGAAATGTGCTGCGCCAGAGCGACCCGCTGGCCCTGACACAGCTCATTATTCTGTACCACATTATTAGCGCACGCCAGCGCTTGCGCCAGGCCGCCGCGAACGAGGATGCGCCTGGCCAGGAACCCTCGGCTGCCTCGGGGGAAGCAGTGGAGGACTGCAGTGGCCGCGAACGTGAGCCAGAGCAACGCTCGTAGAGTAGAGCAGAGCAAAGCAGCCCACGACCAGCCAGCCACTCACCGGCGGTCTGAGGAAGAGCGAGCGAACGAACGAACGAATGCTATGGCAGAGCCTGAGCAGCACTGGCGCCTTGTAGAGCAAGGCTGGCCCGCACCTCTTTCTCTCCTCTTCTCTCTTCTCCCCAGCCGGGCTTCATCGCAGGCCAGGGCCTGGAGATGGCGGGCCAGCCTTGCTGCGTTGCTGCTTGCCTTGTTCGGCTTAGCGAGCGTTGACTTTGACGGTGCGCGTGCGGGCCTGCTCGGCCTTGGGCAGGCGCAGGGTCAGGATGCCATTCTGATAGTTGGCCTCGGCTCGATCGGGATTGATGGGCGCAGGTAGCGTGAATGATTGCTGATACTGCCCGTTGCCGAAGTTGCGCCAGTGGACCGTGGCGTTCTCCGGCGCTACCGGCTTGGTCTCCCACTTGACAGAGATCGTGTCTTGCTGCGCGGTAATCTCCACTTCCTCCGGCTTGACACCCGGCATGGGGATCTGCAGGATGAAGTCATCTTTTGTCTCGTAGAGGTTCGAGGCAACACCCCGGCTCAAGAGGTTGCGCGGCGAAATGAAGCTCTCCTCAAAGAGGCGATCCATCGCTTCGCGCAGCGAAATCATCTCCTGGAAGGGGTTGTAGCGGGTCAGATCTGGCATAGGACTACCAACACCTCCTTCATTAATTATACTTTCTTACATTAACTTTGCTGTCTTACCAGCTAACAGATCACACAATGCTTCTGTCTCCGAGAACTTGCGGCCTCTCTCGCTCACATCATCTTCGTCCGTCGCTGCTGACAGGCCCATTTCTTCGGCCATCAGGCTGGGCCTGTCTCTCGCCTTAGAGTATAGCCTGCCTTGTATTAGAGCAACGTTTGCAATCTATAAGAATTCTGTTAGAAAAGTTGATAATGATCCTATCAAACTCAGCCTCTCGACGCCACCCGCGCTTTCTGTTACAATGCAGGCAATACGCAAGCCATCTCATCTCACCAAATCAGTCACAAGAGGAAGGGTGCAGAAGACGTGACGGTGAAGCACTCACCAGAGCCAGCTGAGATCGAGCGGGTGCTGAAGCGCGGAGTGGTGCTGGTGGAGAAAGAGGAAGAGCTGCGGCGCCTGCTGCTGGAAGGTAACCGTGGGGAGCCGCTGCGGGTCAAGCTTGGCGTTGATCCCAGCCACTATGAGCTGACCATCGGGCATGCGGTGGTCTTTCGTAAGCTACGTCAGTTTCAGCGCCTGGGCCACAAGGCCGTGGTTGT
>NZ_BDGT01000057.1 GCF_001748285.1 Thermogemmatispora onikobensis
CGCATCGGACGCAAAATTGTCATGGTAGGCAGCAGCCTCCTCATTACCCTGCCGACGCTGTTATGCGCCTTTGCCCCCAACTTCACCACCTTACTCTGTCTGCGTGCCCTGCAGGGTTTGCTGATGCCGGGACTGACCAGCGTGGCCATTTCCTACGTCAACGACGAGTTTAGAGGGTCCGAGCGTGGCCTGGCAATGGGCGTCTACGTCAGTGGGCAGACGCTCGGCGGTCTCTTCGCCCGCCTCGGGAGCGCCGCCCTGACCGCCGCTACCAACTGGCAGGTCGCCCTCTTCTCCTTCAGCCTGCCGACCCTGATTGCTGCCCTGGCTATGTGGCGCTTCCTGCCCGATAGCCAGAGCCAGCAGACCCAGCGCGCTCGCCTCCTATCCAACCGGCACCAGCGCACCACTATTTTCGACAGTACCAGCGACCAGCCAGGTGGCAACATCCTGCGCCAGTCGCTCAGCGATATCTGGTTTCATCTGCACAATCAGCACCTGGTGGGAGCCTTTATCATCGGCTTCACCCTTTTCTTTGGCTTCGTTGGCACCTTCACCTATTTACCCTACTACCTCAGCGGACCGCACTTTGGCCTCTCAACGGTCCAGCTTGGCCTGGTCTACCTGCTCTGGCTGACCGGTCTCTGCTCGCCCATTGCAGGTAGCCTGGCGGGGCGTGTCGGCTCGCGGCGCGCCATTGCTGTCAGCATGAGCCTGGCAGGCTGCGGCCTCCTGGTCACGCTGATCCCCTCGCTCCCCCTGGTCATTCTGGGTCTAGGGCTGCTAGCCCTAGGCATGTTCTGCACCATTCCCGCAGTCAACCTCTATCTTGGCGAACAGGCCCATAAAGCCAAAGGGACAGCAGCCTCCCTCTACCTCTCCTGCTACTACTTCGGTGGCAGCCTGGGGGCGGTCCTGCCTGGCATTGCCCTCCTGCACGGGGGCTGGCCTGGTGTCGCGCTGCTCTGCCTCGGCACCATCCTGATCGCAATCGCCAGTGACCTCGTCCTCTGCTAAGCAGGGCTGGCAGGCAGTCGTGATTCAGCCAGGCAGCTACTGGCCTCCCTCAAGGCAGCGCTGGCCCTTTCCTTCCCTACCAGGCAGGGCACTCTGTGGGATACAATAAAGGGGAAAGTACCCGCTGAGAACACGAAGGAGTGTGACCGATCATGACCATAACCGCAGAGCACGTTTTAGAGCGTGCGCGGACTCCCTTTAGAAACGAGCCGCTCACAGACTTCTCGCGTCCTGAGAATCGCCGGGCCCAAGAAGAGGCTCTGGCTCAGGTGCGCAGCGAGCTAGGCCGTACCTATCCGCTGATCATTGGCGGCCAGCATATCCAGAACTCTGAGACCTTCGCATCTGTCAACCCAGCCCAGCCCGATCAGGTTATCGGCTATTTCCCGCGCGCCACCTTAGACCAGGTTGATCAGGCCGTGCGTGCCGCGGCTGAGGCTTTTGAGCAGTGGAAGCACATTCCAGCCCATGAGCGCGCCAACTACCTCTTCGCCGCCGCCGACCGCCTGCGCGAGCGTCGCTTTCTCTTCAACGCCTGGATGATCTACGAGGTGGGCAAGAGCTGGATCGAGGCCGATGCCGATACCGCTGAGGCCATCGACTTCCTGGAATTCTACGCCCGCGAGATGTTGCGCCTGGCCGAAGAGCAGCCACTCGTCCGCATTCCAGATGAGGACAACGAACTCGTCTACATTCCGCTGGGTGTCGGCGCTGTCATCCCACCCTGGAATTTCCCCGGCGCCATCATGGTCGGCATGACCAGCGCCTCCTTTGTGGCGGGCAATACCGTGGTTCTCAAACCATCGAGTGCCTCGCCCACCATCGCCGCCCAGTTTGTACGTATCCTTGAAGAAATTGGCCTGCCGGCAGGGGTCGTCAACTTCTTGACCGGCGCTGGCTCTAGCATCGGCGACGCCCTGGTCTCCCATCCTCTAACGCGCTTCATCGCCTTCACCGGCTCGCGTGACGTCGGCCTGCGCATTAACGAGCTGGCGGCCAAACCCCAGCCGGGCCAGCGCTGGATCAAGCGCACTATCCTGGAGATGGGTGGCAAAGATGCGATCGTCGTCGATGAGACCGCCGACCTGGAGGCCGCCGCCAACGGCATTGTTGCCTCTGCCTTCGGCTTCCAGGGCCAGAAATGCTCAGCCTGCTCGCGCGCTATTCTTGTCGAGAGCGTCTACGATCAGGTTCTGGAGAAGGTGGTAGAGAAGGCCAAACAGCTCAGCATTGGCGACGTCACGCACCCTGAGACCTTCATGGGGCCAGTGATCGACGCCAACGCCTTCAAAAAGATCACCGACTATATCGAGATCGGCAAAGGCGAGGGACGTCTTGTCCTGGGAGGCGGCCATCATGGCCCAGGCTACTACATCGAGCCAACGATCTTTGCCGACGTCGATCCCCACGCCCGCATTGCCCAGGAAGAGATTTTCGGCCCCGTGCTGGCCTTCATCCGGGCGAAGGACTTCAGCGATGCCCTGCGTATCGCTAACGATACCGAGTACGGCCTCACAGGCTCCGTCTATACACGCGATCCCGAGCGCATCCAGCGAGCCAAAGAGGAGTTCCACGTCGGCAACCTCTACTTTAATCGCAAGTGCACAGGAGCCCTGGTCGGCGTGCATCCCTTCGGAGGCTTCAACATGTCAGGCACGGACTCCAAAGCCGGGGGCCGCGACTATCTCCTGCTGTTTACGCAGGCTAAGGCCATCTCGGTCAAGAAGCTCTAGCCCGTCTGCCCACCCGCCAGGCCAGTGAGCGCGTGCGTGCACAAGCGAGCGAGCAAGCGAGCAAGCAAGATAAGAGCAGCTTGTTGCCGCAAGGTAGTGCCAGCGTCGCGGCACGAGAGAGGTGTATTACGTGTCTGAAAACTTTCAACCTGTTGTTCGCCTACGGAAAGAAAGGCCGGGGACATGGCAAATCTCGCTGCCCTTCCTCGGTGAGCACGGGGTCATCGGCAGCTACCTCATCACGGATGAGCGTCAGACAGCCCTCATTGATCCCGGGCCAACCAGCACAGTGACGGCCCTGCTGAGCGAACTGCGCGAGGCAGGCTTTGATCCCGAGTCCATTACACATATCCTGCTGACCCACATTCACCTGGATCATGCTGGGGCCACGGGCACCCTGACCCGCCTGCTGCCGCAGGCTCAGGTCTATGTCCACAGTCGGGGTGCTCCGCACCTGGTCGACCCGTCGAAGGTCATCGCCAGCGCCAGCCGCATCTACGGCGAGCAGATGCCAACGCTGTGGGGCGAGGTTGAGGCCGTGCCCGCCGAGCGTGTCCATAGCCTTGAAAATGGTAATGTGCTCACAGTCGCCGGGCGTCGGCTGGAGGTGCATTACACACCGGGACACGCCGTTCATCATGTTGTCTTCTTCGATGTTCACTCGGGGGAACTCTTCGCCGGGGATGCTGCCGGCGTGCGCCTCCAGGACGTCGAGTATGTGCGTCCTCCCACGCCGCCACCCGACCTCGATCTGGAAGCCTGGTCCGAGAGCCTGAGCCGCATCAGCCGTCTGCGGCCTGACGTGCTCTACTTGGGGCACTTCGGACCAACCCACGATGTCACACGCCACATCGCCAATCTGCGCGAGCGTCTCATCGCCTGGGGCGAGATTGTTCTGCAGGCCATGCGCGAAGGCAAAAGCGAGGAGGAGATCCGCGAGCGACTCATCGCCGAGACCCAGCCGGAGCTGGAGCGCGTTGCCCGTGATCCCCAGGCCATCAAGCGCTACGATCTTGCTACCAACTACCCGATGACGGTTCAGGGTTACATGCGCTATTGGCAGAAGAAGCACCCCGAGCGACTCCAGGAAAGCCCACATAGCTAGGCCAGAGGCCACAAGAGGCCAGAGGAAGAAAACAAGAGACCAGTGCCAGACCACGCCGCCAGTCCGAGCCGAGGTGAGCTGGCCTGCTGGGGCGTGGCTGGCTCACTCCTCCATCCCCTTGGCTCAGCCCCCATTCAGAAGCAGGCGATTGTCAACCTGAAAGACCCCCAGGCTAACGAGAGCTGGAGCGATGTCCCCCAAGGCGCGAATAATCAGCTTATGAGCCTCCACCTCGCCGACAATGGGAGAGCAGAAATACTGACAGATGGCAATGAGAGCAGAGAATCCCTCGAGCAAGTCTTCACGCGGCATCCGGTCAAGGTGGGACTTATCCATCACATAGAGGTAGCCGTTGGGGGAAATCCTCAGACCAGAGAAGGCCGGGAAAGCAGCGGAACAATCATCGATGATGTCGCGCAGAACGTTCATGGCCTCCTTCGGCCCGACCAGCTGAGCCACGGCCAGGGAGACCCGCCTGGTGGCCTCAACCAGCAATTGCCACTCCCAGGGCGAGATCAGCTGATTGACTTTCGTGCGAGCCACAACCTGGCCCTCCACAATCTGTGGACGCGGCTGGGCTGCCGGAGGTGGCGACGGCGACGCGAACGGAGCCGGCCCTGAGCGCGACGCCCCACCAGAGCTATAGCGAGCCTGCAGATGCGAGAGCCAGCGCTCAAAACGCTGCTCATGGGCCGGCGTGACATTCTCATTCTGGACCGTCACGCCTCGCTCAAAACGCAGCGTCGCACGTGTCCAGCTCTGCAAATCCGCCAGCACCGCATCGACTGCGCCCCGCGTTCCAATCACATGCACCAATCGGCCATTCCGGAAATAGAGATGAGCCAGCCCCAGGCGCGTATTGTTCCGCACGGTCAGCCGCCCAAAGGCACGCAGGCGCTTAATACTGCTGATAATACTGGGCAGGTCAGCTAGAGAACCCTGCCACTGTGCATTGGAAGACATAGTACAACGCCGTTCTCCGAAACTGCCCTAACGATGGACAGGCCATCATCAGTGTTCGGGTGCTGTCTCCCGTGACCGCGAGACAGTGCCACGTGCGGGTTACTCACCCACTCCTTCCACTCCTCGTCCCTCCCCCTCTCGCTCGCCCATCTGTCCTTCCTCCTCTTCACTCCAGCCATCCCCCCTGGCGCAGTCCAGCAACCCCGTCTGTCTGCTTGCCTACCAGCTCAACTGGATGGGCCAGCCCCAGAGCCGCCAGGCCCCGTCGGCGCAAGGTCGCTGAGTGCCAGACCTATTCTAACGTATACTGGACTACTGGTCAAGCTATGCGCGCTTTTGCCCGTCGGTCCCACTTCCCACTCTTCTCCCTCTATATTCATAGACATTGTGTTCACTTTTGCTACTCATACCGCTATAATAACAACAGGATGGTTTAGTAGAGCAAAGGAGGCTACATGAACTTTTCACAGCAATTTCTCCACCGCCAGAGCAGGCGCCGCGCCCTCAAGCGGCTGGGAGCCTTGACCCTGGGCCTGAGCGCCAGTGCGGGTCTGGGAAGGGTCGCGCTGACCGCCACCGGACGAGCCGTGGCCAGTGCGCCGGCTCCTACGCCGACAGAGAACCCGCTCAAACATATTCTTATCCTCTGTCAAGAAAACCGCTCCTTTGATACCTATTTTGGCTACTATGAGCGAGCTGGGCGCTTCGCCGTACCGGCCAACTACAGCCAGCCGGGTGGAGCCGGTAAGCCAGCCGTCAAGCCCTACCACTTCAGCAGCTACACCAACCGCGATATTCCTCACAGCTGGCAAGCACTCCACGCCGAATGGAATGGTGGCAAGATGGACGGCTTCGTCACCACAGATGGCCTCGAAGCTCTCGGCTACTACACGCGGAGCGACCTGCCTTACTATTACGCCCTGGCCGACGCCTTCACCCTCTGCGGCAACTACTTCTGTTACCAGCTTGGGCCAACCCTGCCGAATCGCCTCGCTCTCTGGAGCGGTACCTGTGGCGGCATCACGAACAACCGCCCAGGGCCAGGCTCGCTCGACTGGCCGACCATCGCCGACCTGCTTGACCAGCACGGCATTAGCTGGCAAAGCTATAATCTCAACAGCCACAGCCGGCAGCGCATCGGTAGCCCCAACGGCTTCAACGGCCTGGCCTACTTCAAACGCTGGATCAAGGATGCCCGGCTCTATGGCAGCGAAGACGACTATTACCAGGCCCTGGCCGATGGGACCCTTCCCCATGTGGCCTTTCTCATTACCAGCGGCGAGGTCAGTGAGCACCCCCCCAGCAATGTGCGCGCTGGGGAGAAAAAGGTCGCAGAAATCATCAACGCGCTCATTGCCTCGCGCTACTGGAGCCAGGCGGCCTTCATTCTGACCTACGACGAGAACGGTGGCTACTTCGACCACATTGCGCCGCCGCAGCTGGACGCCTATGGCCTCGGTATGCGCGTGCCGACCCTGATCATCTCGCCCTGGGTCAAACGCGGTTATGTTGCTGGCCAGCTCTACGAACACAGCTCCGTCCTCAAATTCATCGAGCGTACCTTTGGGCTGCCAGCTCTGGCGAGCCTCAACCATCAATTTGATGGAGAGACGCCGGCCACCAACAACGACGCCGCCGCCGGACGAAGCGCGGGACCACCAGCCCCACCACGCGATGGGCTGGCCCAGATCGGTGACCTCTATGAGGTCTTCGACTTTAGCCAGGACCCCCACTACTATCCCCCCCTTCCCCCGGCGCCGTGACGTCCACGGCTGCCACTTGACCGTGCGGGGTGAGCAGGGAAGCGCAGCGCACTACCCCGTTGCCTCTCCCTGTTCACCTCCACCCTCCAGAGTGAGCAGGCAGCAGGCAAAGACGCTGGCAGGTCGAACACCAGCCAACAAGCTGCCCCCCCTCTTCGCGTAGCTCGCTCAGGCGCCGAGCACAGCGACAGACATAGCCATGCAGGCGCGCCGGATTACCATACACCAGGGCATGAGGAGGCACGTCGCGCGTGACCACAGAACCAGCTCCCACCAGGGCAAACTCGCCAATGGTTACCCCACAGACTACCACCGTCCGCGCCCCTAGCGAGGCCCCAGAGCGTACCACTGTGGGCGTGACATGCCAGTCCTGGGCTCCCTTCAGACGCCCATCGGGCGTAATCGCTCGCGGCAGCAGGTCATTTGTAAAGCAGACGTGTGGGCCAATAAAGACCCCGTCCTCGATGGTGACGCCTTCAAAGACCGACACATAGTTCTGGATCTTGACCCGCGCCCCGATCCGTACCTGCGCATCAATATAGACACCTCGCCCCAGAATACACTCCTCTCCAATGACGGCCCCTTCACGCACCTGGGCCAGGCCCCAGATGCGCGTTCCTGCGCCGATCTGCGCCTCCGGGGAGACCTCCGCCGTCGGGTGGATAAAAACGCCCTTCTCACTCGTGTGCTCCATGACTGCGCTCCTCTCGGGATTCCATCTCTTGAGCTGCCGCTCGCACTTCGTCAGGGAAGAGCAGACGCTGCCGGAGGCAACCAACCGCACGCTCAGGCTGTCACGAGCAGGCCGATTGCAATACCCAGCAGTCCCCCCACCAGGACCTGCACAGGGGTATGGCCAATCAGCTCGCGCAGACGCTGCTCACCAATGGGATGGCCCTTAAAGGCTTCCTCCAGCATCTGATTCAACATCCGGGCCTGGATACTGACAGCACGCCTCACGCCCGCCGCATCGTACATGACCACGCCCGCCAGTACAATACTGATGGCGAAACTGGTCGAGGAGAGACCCGCCAGACGGCCCACTGCCGTCGCCAGCCCCATGACCAGAGCTGAGTGAGCGCTGGGCATTCCTCCCGCTGAGACTAGCCGGCGCAGGTTCAGTTGCCGCTGGGTAACAACCTCGATGAGGGTCTTGCTCACCTGGGCCAGGGCCCAGGCCAGTAAGGCTGCCAACAAGACACGATTCTCTAACAACGATGCCATCGACACCTGCAACTATGCACGCCTTGCCTTCTACTCGATCTCATCCGCAAGCTGGCTCAGCTCCAGCGGCTGCGCTACCGGCAGACCCTCGCCATCCACGGTCAGCTGCCGGACACGCAGCTCCGCTCGCTGTAAGAGATCGTTGCAGTAATGCACCAGGCGCATACCCAGCTCGAACTGCTCAATAGCTTTTTCTAGAGGAATTTGTCCATTTTGCAGCGTGAGCACTGTCTCCTCTAGCTGTTGAAATGCCTCTTCAAAAGTCAACTCGTCCATAGTGGATGCCATTCCGCCAGTTCTCTAAGTAAAGCCAATGATGAAGACAGGAACAGTCTGGTTACCAGCCAGACGAACAGCATTGAAGCTTTGGCCACTGCTTGCAGGCCGTTGACCTTGAGGGAACTGACAGCCAGAGAGAGCAGCAAGGGAACACAGATCACCTCAAGCCAGGTCATACGGCAGGGACGACTCGCTTAGGGGAGCACCTGAACGGTCACGGAACCATTTGCAAGCTGGAGCAGCAGGCGATCGCCAGGATGGACCTGCTCAACAGCGGTTACCAGGGTCTGATCTTCGGCGTGTCGCACAATGGCGTAGCCTCGCGCGAGCGTCTCCAGCGGAGAGAGCGTTTCCAGATGACGGGAGATCCCGCGGAGACGTTCGCGCTGCAGCGTGAGCAGCGTCTGCATGTTGACAAGCAAGCGCTCACTCAGATCATCGAGCTGCTGGCGTCGTTGATCCAATTGCCCGCGAGGGCTAGCGCGCCGGAGGTCGCGCTCCAGACGCAACAGGCGCTCACGCTGCTCGGCCAGATATGTTAGCATAGACTCCTGCAAGCGCCGCTGCCACTCAAGCAGGTCCTGGCGCCAACGAGCCACATCGGGCACGGCGATGGTCGCAGCGGCAGTCGGCGTTGAAGCCCGATAGTCGGCCACCAGGTCAGCAATGGTTACATCGGTTTCATGGCCGACGCCGCTAATGACGGGAATGCGTGAGCGAGCGATGGCGCGTGCTACCAGCTCGTCATTAAAGGCCCACAACTCTTCACGCGAGCCGCCGCCCCGCGCCACAATGATCACCTCCGCTTCTCCATGCTCATTCAAGAGATCAAGGGCGGCGGCAATCGAAGCTGGCGCCTCCTCCCCCTGGACCAGAGCCGGAGCGATCAGGACCTCCGCCAGCGGATAGCGTGTGCGGAGCACGCGCAGCATGTCGCGGAGGGCTGCCGCTTGCAGCGAGGTGACCAGGCCAATCACTGCCGGCGCTGAAGGGAGCGGACGCTTGCGCTCCTCGGCAAAGAGACCCTCGGCAGCCAGCCGCTCCTTGAGTTGCTCAAAGCGACGATAGAGGGCGCCCTCGCCTAGAGGCTCGACATACTCGACATAGAGTTGCAGCCGACCATGCTGCTCATAGAACGAGACATAGCCGGCGGCCAGCACTGCCATGCCATTGCGCAGCTCAGGCAAACCGGCCCGCTGGCGAGCATGTTTGAAAAAGACGCATAACAGCTGGGCTGTTTCGTCTTTCAAGGTGAAATAACAATGGCCGGAAGCCAGATGAACCTTGTAATCAGAGATTTCTCCCTGCACCCAGAGACTGCGCAGCAGCTCATCCTGCTCCAGCAATTTCTTGAGGTAATGAACCGCCTCGGAGACTGTCAACGGCGGCTCGTTGAGTGTCGCCAGCATCAGCGCCCTCCCGCTCCTCGGCTAAGCCTCGCCGGCGCTATCGATCACCATCAGCGGCTGCCCATACTCGACTGGCTGGCCTTCTTCTAGCAGGATCTCAGCAACGCGGCCCGCTACTGGCGACTCGACCTCATTGATGACATTGAGCGCCTCGACGGTGGCCACCAGCTGGCCCACCTTGACCTGATCACCCACCTGGACGGCAGGGCGCTGCTCCTTGGGCCTGGCCCAGCGGTGGAAGATCCCGACCCAGGGCGAGACAATCGTGTGGCGAGTCTCGGCGGCAGCCGCCGGCTGCTCCTCTGCCACCACCTCCTCCTCATCAATGAGTGCTGCTGACGCCAGCCCATCGACGCTGCTGAGACGCGCCTTGCGCAGCGCCAGGCGCAGGCCCGCTGTTGGAGCGCGCAGCTCTAGCTCGCTCACATCGCTCGTGTCGAGCAACTGCACCAGGCGCTTAATCTGCTCAACTGTTAGCTCCTCACTGCTATAGGCGCCGTTTTCCAGAGCGGCGCGGCTGCCCCCCCGGCGCGATCCCTTGGTTTCCATCGTTCTGATCCTCCTCGGCGCTGGTAGGCTACGCGCGCTCAACGTACTCACCTGTGGTAGTATTGACGCGGATCAGGTCACCAATGTTGACAAAAAGCGGTACCTGCACTACCAGACCCGTCTCTGTCGTGGCGGGCTTCGAACCGCCAGTCGCGGTATCGCCCTTGACGCCCGGCTCCGTATAGGTTACCCGGAGCACGACTTTTTCAGGCAGCTCCACCGAGATCGGCTGGCCTTCATACATGATGATATCCAGCTCCATATTATCGGTCAGATAGAGCTGGGCATCGCCGAGCTGATCCTCGGTCAGGACAATATCCTCATAGGTGGTCGTATCCATAAAATGGTACTGATCGCCATCCCGGTACTGGTACATCACATGCACCCGGTCCAGGAAGACGCGCCTGAATTTCTCTCCGGCATCAAAGGTTCGCTCAACGATGGCCCCCGTGCGCAGATTGCGTAGCTTGAGGCGAACCGTGGCCCCACCGCGGCCAAGTTTAATATGCTGCCAGTCGAGAATGGTATAGAGCTGTCCATCTAGCTCTATAGAAAGGCCCTTTTTTAGGTCGCCAGTCGAAATCATCGCCACACACTCCCTATTGCGAAATGATCAGATCGAGCGGTGAGTGCGTCAGCACTTCCGCCCCATCTTCCAACAGCAGCAGGCTATCCTCAATGCGCAAGCCACTCCAGCCTGGGATATAGACCCCCGGTTCTACGGTCACCACAGCCCCAGCGGGCAAGAGGGCATCTTCGGGCGCTCGCTGAGATAACAACGGCTCTTCGTGTATCTCCAGGCCAACGCCGTGACCGGTACTGTGGATGTAGTAGTCAGCCAGGCCATAGCGCGCCAGCACATCGCGCGCCAGGGCGTCGGCCTGACGTCCGGAGAGGCCAGCCCGCAGACCCTGCTCACAGGTGCGCATTGCCTCTAGCACGGCCTGGTAGAGGGTGCGCATACGCTCCTCGCGCGGTTCCCCGAGACAGACGGTGCGAGTCATATCGGCACAATAGCCCTGGTAGCGCGCCCCCATATCGATTGTAATCAGCTCACCGGCCTCAATAGGGCGCCCGCTGGCCCGCGCATGGGGCATAGAACCATGAGGACCAGCAGCCACAATCGGCTCAAAGGCCGGTCCATCCGCCCCTAAGGCGATCATGGTCCGAATAATCTCCCATTGTACTTCTCGCTCGGTTAGTCCGGGATGCAGCCAGCTGCGCAGATGAGCAAAGGTCTCGTCAGTGATTGCCGCGGCTTTCCGTAGCCGTTCCAGCTCCTGCACCGATTTGACCTGACGCAGACGGTCGACGATCGTGCTCTCCAGTGGCTGCAAGCTGTAGCAGCCTTCCCCAGCTCGATAGAGTCGGGCATAAGAGCTGTAGCTGAGGGCCCCCGCTTCGAAGCCAAGACGCTGCCAGCTATACTGACGCGCCTGAGCCGCGACCGCCTCGGAGAACTCGCGCCGCTCCGGCACCAGCACTTGACAGCCCACCGCCTCTTTCTCTGCTGCCTCACGGTAGAGGGTGGTGGTAATCAGTAGACACAGCTCTTGAGAGATGAGCAGCCAGGCCGCCTCGGGGTCGCTCTCCAGCCAGCCGCTGAGATATGAGCGATTGTACGGCTGCGTAATCAAACAGGCATCGAGTCCCTGCTCGCGCAGCCACGCACGAAAATCAGCGATGCTCCCTTCTTTCATGTATGCTCCTCTTTTGCGCGAGAATCTTCCTCGTTCAGCATAGCGAGCAAGGCACGCAGGGCCAGCTCGTAGCCACGCCAGCCGAGACCTGAGATCTGGCCTCGGCAGACTGCTGCCGTCACCGACTGATGGCGGAACGGCTCCCGCGCATAAATATTGCTCAGATGGACCTCGATGACCGGTGCTGCGAGGGCAGCCAGAGCATCGCGCAGAGCCAGCGAGTAGTGAGTCAAGGCCCCTGGGTTAATGATCACTCCGGCAGCCTGCTCTCCATGTTCTTGGAGAAAATCGATGAGCGCCCCCTCATGATTCGACTGAAAATCGAGCACCGTGACCCCGTGTTCGGCGGCAAGGTGGCGCAGGCGTTCGATAATCCAGGGCAAGGTAACCGTGCCATAGATAGCCGGCTCCCGTTTTCCCAAGCGATTCAGGTTTGGCCCATTGACCACCAGGATCGTGCGTGTCATGCTTCTTCCTGCCTCACCCTGGCACTGGTGGTGCTCTCGCCTCCAAAGAGGGCGTGCACGACCTTGTTGACCAGCTCATCTGGTAGCGTTGTCTGGAAGACCTCGCCAATCCGGCGGGGCATGATCCAGCGCACCTGCTTCTGAGCCACTTTCTTATCAAGCTGGATAGCTGTCAGCAAAGCTTCGGCCTGTGGCTTTCCCTGATAGGTGGTAGGCAGGCCCAACGCCGCCAGTAGCGCTCGCTGGCGCTCAGCCTCCTCACGTGCCAGAAGGCCGGCCTGGCAGGCCAGTTCAGCCGCGGCCACCATACCCAGCGCTACCGCTTCCCCATGCAGCCATTCGCCATAGCCGCTCACATTTTCCAGGGCATGGCCCAGCGTATGCCCATAGTTGAGGATCGCCCTCCGCCCCTGCTCTCGTTCATCCTCCTCAATTACTGCGGCCTTGAGGGCAATACAGCGCGCGATGATCTGCGCCAACAGAGAGGCTGGGGGCAAAGAGAAATCGCGCAGCGCTGCCGCATAGGTTTCTAGCAAAGTAAAGAGTTCTGCGTCGAGTATCATACCATACTTGACAACCTCTGCCCAGCCCTCAGTGCGCTCGCGCTGGGGCAGCGTCAGCAGCGTTGCCGGATCGGCCAACACCAGGCGGGGCTGATAGAAGGCGCCGATCAGGTTTTTGCCTCGCGGGTGATTGATCCCTGTTTTACCGCCAATAGCCGCATCAACCTGGGCCAGTAAGGAGGTCGGCAGCTGCACCAGGGGAACGCCGCGGAGATAGGTGGCGGCGGCCAAGCCCACCAGGTCGCCGACGACGCCTCCGCCGAGGGCCAGCAGGGCCTCACGACGCTCTGCCCGCTGCTCGATGAGCCAGTCGTAGATGGCGCTGAGCTGCTGCAGCGACTTGCTGGCTTCGCCTGCAGGTAGGACATAGCTGCTGACGCTCCAGCCCGCTCGCTGCAGCGTTCGCAGCAAAGGCGGACCGTAGAGGTCATAGACATGCTGGTCGCTGAGGAGAAAAACGCGCCGCGGTAGCTCCAGACGCGCCAGATACCCTGGCAGGCGTCCCAGTCCCCCCCAATCGACGACCGCCAGATAGCCCTCACCGGCGCGAATCTGACGCTCCAGTGGCGCCTCTCCTTCCAACGCTCCCAGGGCAATGAGGGCCGCCACAATGGCGCGTACGACCTGCTCGACGCTTTTTCCGTCGGTCGAGCAGCTGGCTTCTGCCTCTTCATAGAGTGCCTGCCGCTCGGCCCGCAAGCGACGCAGCGCTGCTAGCGGATCATCCCCAGCCAGCAGCGGACGCACTTCGGGAGAAAAACCCTCTCGCCGCGCCGCCGCGTCTTGCTGGCGTAGCCGTTCAAGGGCCGTCTCCGGCTCGACGCTCAGGAAAATCCTTACTCCCTGCTCAGCCATGAGCCGGCGATTGTCAGCCTCCAGGACGATGCCCCCACCAGTGGCAACGATGGCTCCGGCGCAGGCAGCTGCTTCTTGCAAGGCTCGCTTTTCACGAGTTCGGAAAGCGCTCTCGCCTTCCTCTGCAAAGATCGTGGCAATGCGTTTTCCACAGCCTTGCTCTACCAGCAGATCGGTGTCAATGAAGGGCCTTCCCAGGCGCTTCGCCAGCAGGCGCCCTACGGTTGTCTTGCCACTCCCAGATAGCCCAATCAAGAAGACGTTACGCATGCGCATTATTCTACCATGAGACTGGCGGTCAGCCCAGTAGCCGCCGAGACTCGTTCCTCCCTCCTCTTATACTCCTTTTCTCCTTCTCACCTGGCTCAGTAAAGCTCTTCGTTGTGCACCGGCGTATTCAGGACTGCCAGCAGGCTGAAGGTCGAGGTATCAACTATCTGCAGATAGTTGTCCTGCTCCTGTGCCAGACCTTCCCGCACAAAAGCCTGGATGCGGTTGTCGTAGAGCCTGAAAGTGGACTGGAAGCGGAAAGCGTACTGTTCAAGGCGCCCCGTCTGGCGATTGAGTACCAGGATGTCATCCCCCGGCACGCAGCTTGCCTCGGCCCCACAGCGCGTATGATCAGTGAAAGAGCCGATCAGGACCTGCCGGCTCTGATCCCAGCTCGCCACGGTATATTGGTGGGTAACTTGCCCCTCACGATCGAGGGCGATGAAGGTGCTCTGAGCCTGTAGGGGATTATAGAGCATCATCCCCTCCGCAGCACCGCCAAAGTGGCCGGTGTAGAGGATCGCCCCGCTCCCCCACTGGCTGTAGCTCTGGCGCGCCTGAATCTGTAGATTGGGTTTCAGGATCAAGAGCTGAGCCTCGCCAGCGATGGGATCATAGAGCAAGAGCTGGGCCTGCCCCCTCCCACAAAAGTCTCCACTGTAGACTTGCCAGTTGCCATCGAGGTCAGTCACAGCCTGATTATGGGCCACCTGCAAGCGGGCATCAAAACTGATCAGGCGTCCCTGGCCATTCAGGCGATCGTAGAGGAAAAGACCGTCCTGCTGCGCGCTGATAAAGCTTCCGACATAGATCTCCCACGAGTCTTGTGAGAGCAGGTAGCGCTGGAGATGCTTGATTCCAAACTTGCTCGTGAAGTCGACCAGTAGCACGTTGGGCCTCAACTGGGCCTGACTGCTCTGGGCACCGCCAAGGTCCTTGCCACCACCATCGCCGGGATTCAAGCTCAAGGCCAGACCATTGGGCATGGCCAGGGGTCCCGCCTCGCCAGAGGCCAGGGCCCGGGTGATGGTCCCCGCAGTAGGCGAGGGCGTCACGCCAGCTGTGGCCGTGGGCCTGACTGTTGGGCTGGCCGTAGGGGTGACGGTAGGGGTCACACTTGGCCTGGCCGTCGCTGTCGGTTTCGGCGTCGGACTGGCCGTCACTGTCGGTTTCGGTGTCGGACTGGCCGTCACTGTCGGCTTCGGTGTCGGACTGGCCGTCACTGTCGGCTTCGGCGTCGGACTGGCCGTCACTGTCGGTTTCGGCGTCGGACTGGCCGTCACTGTCGGCTTCGGTGTCGGACTGGCCGTCACTGTCGGTTTCGGCGTCGGACTGGCCGTCACTGTCGGTTTCGGCGTCGGACTGGCCGTCACTGTCGGTTTCGGTGTCGGACTGGCCGTCGCTGTCGGTTTCGGTGTGGAAGAAGGCGCAGGTGTCTTCGTCGGCACCAGGCTGGGTACAGGTGAGACGCCTGGCTCACCGGGCATAGTTGGGAAAGGAGTGGGCGTCAGGCTTGGCGTCGGGATGGTCGGGGTCAGGGTGTTGGCAAAGCGATTGTAGAGAAGCAAGCCCGTCGTCTGCCCATTGAAGCGACCTGTGTATATTTCCCACCCGGGTCCCCAACCGGCGAGTGTGATATGCTGACTGATTTGCAGATCAGGGCCAAGGCTCAAAATCTGTATTTTCCCTGAAGAGCGGCTGTAGAGTAGTATCTGAGCATGTCCAAGGCCAGCAAAATCGCCGATACGAATATCCAGATCCGAGCCCCAACCATGCGGCCCCACCTGGCGATCAGCCAGGGTCACCAGCCGTGCGCCAGCAATCGTGCCAGAGGAGGTTGCAGGAGAATCGGGATAGGGCCAGAGGCGCCCCCCTGGGCGCTTGCTGAGTTGCTCGGCATCCAACAGTTGCAATACCTTCAACGTGCCCTGCTGGCGGTTGTAGAGCAAGAGAGCGCTTTGACCGTCTCCCGTGAAGTCGGCGTCAAACTTCTGCTCTGAGGACGTCGGGGGCAGACCAAGGGCCAGACGCGCCGAGGTCAGCGTAGTCGGATCGCGCTGCTGCTGCTGATTGGCAGCCATCACCTCTGCCAGCGCCTCGCTGTCGACGCCCGGTAGACGAGCGAAGAGCTGCAGGTCTATCTGGCCCGGGAAATAGATGAAGCGAAGCTGACCATGCTGATAGCGAGGCTGATTGATAACCGAGACCTGGTAACCAATACCAAGGTGGACAGGGGTCGGGTCGCCGTAATTCTGATAGGTCACATTGAAGGTATCGCCATCGGGGCTGACCCAGGTGACAAAAGCCACGTGGCCAGCAGAGCTGTAGGCCCAGACGCCGTCAGCGACAGGGAAGACAGCAATCGCACCGACGCGGGGCTGCGTTCCCACAGCCAGGCCAGCTCGCTGAGCGGCGCTGATCCAGTCCGCCGCATTTCCCCAATTGAGGGGTAGATCGTAATGCAGCCAGTGCCATTGCTCCCAGGCCCACCAAACGCAGTTTCCACCCCGTGGAAAGGGACCAGGGCAAAGCGCAAAAGGATTGCCATCAGCGCTGAAGCTGAGCTGATCACAGCTGGAATTGAGCGTAGAAGCGGTATACCCTAAGCCCTGGGCATTGGCCTGGAGCAGGTTCACTAATGAGAGCGGCTGCGAGAGCAGCAGGCAGAGAACAGCAACGAGGAGAGCAGCGAGGAAACGGCGTCGCGTTGTGCGCCCAATGGGTCCATGCCCATCATCGCCTTGCAGGAGCCTCCGCAGGAAGGCCAAAGGATGCATCTGGTCTCTTCCTCCCTAAAATAAGACCTGTATGCAGCCACGGCTGGCCAATTTTTGCCTGAAAGCACGCTCGCGGTCTTTCTGCCATTTTGCGATTTCCTGGAGAGTATATCATTGTGAGTTCATGCGCGCAAGGTGGCCTGCTTGCCTTGCCGGCTCCTTTCCTTCTTCGGCCAGAGCACTCGCACGAGCTGGCACTGCCGCAGTCGCATTCCAGTTCTATTGTACCTTTTCCCCTCGACAGCCAGGGCTGGCCCCGAGCACGCAGCTGGTAACGAAGCTAACCAGCAGCCAGCAAGCCGGCGCTCTTTCCTTTTCACGCTCCGGCCAAAAAAGGGCTTGACAGGGCGTGGGAGCAATGCTATCATAGGAGCATCTCGAAAGACTCGAAAGAAGAGTAAGGCATGGGCAATTAGCTCAGTCCGGTTAGAGCGCTGCCTTGACATGGCAGAGGTCACAGGTTCGAGTCCTGTATTGCCCACTCTGTGAGGCAACCCTGCTTGTACAGGGTTGCCTCTTTCTTTTCTCTTGAGAGAAGTGAGCGAGAAGAGCAGGGAAAAGACTACTAGCGAGGAGGCCGGGGAAAAGAGGGAAAAAATGATGAGGCCAAAGAAGACACAAGATCTCTGGCGATCTGGCTCCCTGCTCTAGGGCATAGAGAAGAGAAGGGCAGCCTCTTTTGACCGCCTTGACCCCCAGGCAGACGAGAACAGCTGGCTTCCCTGCTCCAGCGTCTCCACCCTAGCCAGAGGGCACCAGCCGAGCAGCCTGGCATTCTCCTGCTGCGGGTATAGTCCAGTTCCCAGACTATCCGGCCTTACCGGCTATGCCCTTTCTCATTGGCGCCAGGCTGCGTGTCGAGAGCGCCATGATGGCCACTCGCTTTTCCGCTCCGTACCCTCTCTACTTCTTCAGCACGGGGATTTGAGTGATGCCCTCATCGCGCGTGCGATGCCGCCCGGCACTTTCCTTAATTCCTCCTTCGGGATAGACCAGGCGCGCCTCATGTTCGGGGAGGAGCGAGGCCACCTCTTTTAAGACGGCGTCGAGGAACTCCTCTTCGGGCACCGTGCGTACAACCTGCCCTTTGCGGAAAATGACCCCTTTGCCGCGTCCGCCGGCCAGGCCGACATCGGCATCCCGCGCTTCACCCGGTCCATTCACGACACAGCCCATCACCGCCACATGAATAGGAGTCTGTACCTTGGCCAGGCGGCGCTCCACTTCATTAGCGACTTCGATAACATCGATCTCGACGCGCCCACAAGAAGGGCACGAAACAAAGGTCACGCCGCGATTGCGCAATTCCAGCGAGCGCAGGATTTCATAGGCCACAGGGATCTCTTGCTCCGGCTCGGCGCTTAAACTGACGCGAATAGTATCGCCAATTCCCTCGGCCAGCAAGATCCCCAGACCGACCGCCGACTTCACCGCTCCTGGCACCAGAGTCCCGGCTTCGGTGATTCCTAAATGAAGCGGATAGTCGGAGCGCTGCGAGAAGCGTCGATAGGCTTCAATAGCCGTCAATGGCGCAGAGGACTTCAGCGAGACCTTGATTTCGCGGAAATCCAGCTCCTCGCACCAGCCAATGTACTCCAGGGCCTTATTCACCATGCGCTCGGCCAGCTGCTCACGCTCACGGCGTCGCTCTTCAGCCGGATCGCTGCGCTCCACCACGCCATCGGCGCGGCGGCGAATCTGGATGCGCTGCATCTGAGCCTGCTTGTCCAAGGCATCAATGGAGCCGGAATTGACCCCGATGCGCATCGCTACGCCGCGCTCCTTGCAAGCCTTGACGATCTCCTCCAGCGCCTTGCGCCCATGAATCAAGTTGCCAGGATTAATACGGACGCAATCGATCCCCTGGCGAATAGCCTCCAGGGCGAGCTGATGATTATAATGGATATCGGCGATCAGCGGGATGTGGATACGCTTCTTGATTTCGCCCAGCGCGAGAGCATCCTCCATCTCTGGCACAGCGACGCGCACCAGCTCGCAGCCTACCTCTTCGAGGCGCAAGATCTGGGCCACGGTGCTCTCAACATCACGGGTGTAGGTGGTGCACATCGACTGCACTGCAATGGGTGCATCGCCACCAATAGGCACATCTCCGACATGAATCTGTCGCGTCTTTCTTCGCATAAGCACTCCATAAATCCGATCCATCTATCGTAACAGCAGCGTCTTGCTGGCAAGGGCGCTGCTGAGCAGGAGTCTACGACTCAACGACCGTGGTCGCATCCCGCCTCTCCGCCAGCCACTGGGCCTGTTGCTATTGCCAGATCAACGCAGAGCTGCTAGACGGCAGGCGGGCAGCTCTGTGCCTGGCGAGACGAGGAGGCCAGCGGCCTCGCCAGGCGATGCAGCCCTGGCGCTCAGCGGGCGCTCCAATTCACGACGTCGCTGATGGTAACGACCACGATCAGCATCAAGAGAATGGCCATGCCCACCAGATTAATCAGGCCCTCGCGCTCAGGGCGCAAACGCTTGCCACCGCGCAGCAGCTCGATGAAGATCAAGAGTACCCGCCCGCCATCGAGAGCCGGGAACGGCAAGATATTGATAATAGCCAGGTTCAAGCTCAGAATTCCCGTCAGGGTCAAAATGGGCCACCAGCCAATGGTGGGCACTGTCTGAGCGACCTCGCCCGTCATCTGCACAATCCCCACCGGACCAGCAATCTCCGGTTTCACCGCCCCTGTCACCATCTGCACAATACTAGAGATAAACTGGCCAGTCACAGAAAAGGTCTGAGAGATGCCTTTGAGTGGAGCCTGCCAGAGGGGGTAGGTCACATAGCGGACCTCGTTGCCGCGCTCGATCCCCATCGGTCCCTGACCAGGTGGCGGGTTAACCCGCACATTAATGGTCAGCGCCACTGGCTGCGGATCACTGGCATGCCTGACTACAACGCGCACCGGCACCGTAGCCTGGCCATGCGCCTGGGCAATGGCCTGTTGGACAATATTCTGGACATCAGAGAACTGCTGGACTGGCTGGCCATTGACTGAGAGAAAGGTATCGCCTGGGCGCAAGCCCGCCGCTGCCGCCGGAGAACCCGGCGCCACTTTGGCAATCACCGGCGGGATCACCGGCTCTCCGACACTGTAAGCAATTGAGAAGAGCACGATCGCCAGCAAGAAATTCATCGCCACCCCGGCCACCAGCACGATGAGGCGCTTGCCAGCAGACTTCGAGGCGAAGCTCTGCGGATCGTAGCGTCCGTACTCATCGTACATCTCCCCGTTCTCGCCGGGCATCCGCACAAAGCCGCCGATAGGAAGCAGGTTGAGCGAGTAGATCGTCGAGGAAGGAGGAGCCACCGCCGTCGCGCTACCCTCGCGCTCGTCGACCGCGGTACCAGAACCGGGAACGCTTGGAGCCCAGGTCTCGTCGGCAGGATGGGCAGCAGCCGGCTGGTAGAGTTGAGTGCCCCCATTAAACCAGATCACCTCCCACCCCCCTCCGGGGCGGCGACGAATGCCCACAATCCGCGGAGGCAGGCCGAGGCCAAACTCCTCAACGCGAATCCCTGCCCACTTGGCAGTCAAAAAGTGGCCCAACTCATGGACAAAGACGAGCAGACCAAAGACCGGTATTGCAGCTAACAAGTACCAATAATTCATTCCCACTTCCCTCAGACAGCTTTGCAAGCAAAGACTAACCTGTGGCCTGGCGCACACCCCCCAGCGAGGTGGCCAGCTCCCGAGCCTCCTGCCGCGCCCAATCGCGCGTCTGGAGGATGACCGGGATATCCGGCTGCTCCTGAGCGACCGTTACGTGGCGCTCCAGCACCGCCTCAATCAGGCGAGCGATATCGGTTAGACCAATCTGTCCCGCCAGAAAGAGTGCGACCGCCTCCTCATCGGCTCCCACTAGAGCGCAAGGGTAGGTACCACCGCGCACGGCGGCCTCACGGGCCAGACGGTAGCAAGGGAAGCGTGCCACATCGAGGGTCTCAAAATGCAGCTGCGCCACCTGCACCCAGTCCAGGGATCGGATCAGGCCGCGAGCCTCCGCCTTCAGGCGCAGGGGATAACTCAGCGCATCGAGGATCGGCAGATGCATACTGGGCAGACTTGCCTGCATCTTGATCGAGCCATCAACAAACTCAACCATCGAATGGATAATGCTTTCAGGATGGATTACCACCTCGATGCGCTCATACGGGGCCGCGAAAAGCCAGTGAGCTTCAATGACCTCCAGCCCTTTATTCATCAAGGTAGCCGAATCCACAGTAACCTTCGGCCCCATGCGCCAGGTTGGGTGAGCCAGCGCCTGAGCCACCGTCACCGACGGCAACTCTGAGAGGGGAGTGCGACGAAACGGTCCGCCCGAAGCCGTCAAGATCAAGCGACGCACCTCGGCCCCCTCCTCACCTCGCAGGCACTGCCATAGCGCACTGTGCTCACTATCGATCGGCAGAATAGCCACCCCGGCCCGCCGTGCTGCCTCCATCACCAGATGACCGGCCATCACCAGTGTCTCCTTATTAGCCAGAGCGATGGTCTTGCCAGTTTGGATGGCCGCCATCACTGGCTCCAAGGCCACCAGGCCGGAAGTAGCCACAACCACCAGATCCACCTGTGGCAGCGTAGCCGCTTCCAGCAAACCCGCGAGACCGAAGGCCAGCCGGGGCACAGGTCTCCGCTCACGCCGACGGGCCTCGATCAGCGAGCGCTGGGCTTCCTCCCGCAGCGCCGGGGTTTCTGCGAAGCAGGCCACGAGAGTCGGAGCAAACTCTTCAACCTGCTGGGCCAGCAGGGATAGATTGCTATGGGCGGCCAGGGCCACGACCTCGAAGTACTCAGGGAAGCAACGCACCACGTCCAGCGTCTGCCGCCCGATTGAGCCGGTGCTTCCCAGTAAGGCGATACGCCGGGGGAAAGGCGGCATCGCAGTCATCTGGCCCGCAGCCCGCCGGCCAGCTTCTTTCTCCTCATTCGGTTCCATTGTCTTCTTGCTCTTCCCTTGCTGGCTCTACCCAGGGAATATTGTAACACGGCAGAGCGAATGCAGCAGGAGACGTTTCTGCTCTTTTCTTAAACTAAGGTCAGGATGTCCTGCCTGAAAGAAAAACTTTGCACGATAGCCCCAGGCAGCTCTAGCTACTTTGCCGCACCCAGCTGCGTGCCACCGCCTGGAAGCGAGCCGGCCAGCTCCGGCTGATCAGTGAGGGACCGCCAAAGCCAGCTGAGCGAAAAAATAGAGAACGACGGCGGCAAAGAGCAAGCTGTCGATGCGATCGAGCAAGCCGCCGTGGCCGGGCATGAGTTGACCGCTATCCTTCACCTGAGCCTGGCGCTTCATGAGCGACTCCGCCAGATCGCCCAGGGTAGCAGCCAGCGAGAGAGCCAGGCCGAGGATTAGAGCCAGGTACCAGGGGACCTGGAGCAGCGAGCCGGCCAGCAGCAGGCAGAGGATCAGCGTGCAGAGCAGGCCGCCGAAGACACCCTCCCAGGTCTTACCAGGGCTGATCTGAGGCGCCAGCTTATGGCGTCCCAGAAAATGGCCAGTGAAGAAGGCCGCCGAATCGAACGTCCAGACAGCGGCAAAGAGCAAGAGCAGCCACCAGAGACCCCGAGGAGGAGGCCAGCCGAACTGAGAGCCGCGCAACAACAGCAAGAGGCTGAGCGGCCAGCCAAGATAGAGAGCGAAGACGACCGTCAGCGCCCAATCGACAAGTGAACCATCGAGACGCTCCCGCCAAAAGAGGAGCGGGAAAGCTACTAGCAAGGCGGCGCCCAGGCTGATCTCCAGCAAGAGCAAGCGCCACTGGGGGAACATGGCCGAGAGCAGCAAGAGCGCCCCCAGCCCAAAGCTCACCCAGAGCAAGGGGCGGCTACCCGAGTGCGCCATCATCTGATGCAACTCGTAGCTGCCCCAGGCCAATACAAAGAGCGCCGCCCCAAAAGCCACCCAACCACCCAGCCAGACGACGAGCAAGACAATAGGAATGGCGACAACAGCGGTCAGTACTCGCAGAACCAACGTATTCATCCACGGCCCACCGCTGTCAACAGCTTTCTTCCCTGATTGTACCTGTTTCTCAGTTGCGCGCTCCACGCGATGCTTCCACCTGCTTAGCGGCCACTGGGAGAAGCGGTCAGCCGCCCAAAACGTCGCTGGCGCTGGCGATAGCTCTCCAGGGCCGCGCGTAGATCTTCGCGCCCGAAATCGGGCCAGAGTGTTGATGTGGAATAATACTCGCTATAGGCTGACTGCCAGATCAAAAAATTACTGACGCGCATCTCGCCAGCAGTGCGGACGACGAGATCAGGATCGGGTAGATCGTGAGTATAAAGATAGGAGCTAATCACCTCCTCGGTGATCGCATCGGGCGACAAGCCGTCGGCGATAATACGCCGGACGGCGTCGACCAGCTCAGCGCGACCGCCGTAGTTAAAGCACACACTGAGGTGGATACGATTATTATAGCGCGTCAGCTCCACCGACTCCTGGACGGCGCGCTGAATCGCAGGGGGGAGATCTTGCAAGCGACCAAGATGGCGCAGTCGCACCCCGTCACGATGCAACTTCTCCAGGTCAGAGCGGATGGTTTCCCAGAAAAGGCGCATGAGGCCCTCGACCTCTTCCCTGGGGCGGCCCCAGTTCTCGGTCGAGAAAGCGTAGACGCTCAAATACTCGATATGCTCATCGACGGCGGCCTCCACCACGCGGCGGAGCGCAGCCACGCCGGCCTTATGGCCGGCCAGGCGAGGCAAATGGCGCTGAGCGGCCCAGCGTCCATTGCCATCCATGATGATGGCCAGGTGACGCAGCGGACAGCTCTGCCCCTGCTTCTGTGCCTGCTCCTGCCCCTGAGTCTGCGGGCCAGAGGCCCGCAGCCCTGGCTCCTGCTCCCGAGAGCGCACCTCTAGCGCTGGTTGCGACTGCTCACTCTTTTTCCCTACGGAAGAGGGAAAAAGATCACGTATCCTGGTCAACGTCAGACCTCCAAAATCTCGTGTTCCTTGAGCTTGCCGATCTTATCCATCTCCTCGATGTAGCGGTCGGTCAGCTTCTGCAGGCGGTCCTGACCGCGTTTCAGCTCATCTTCGGAGATCTCCTTCTTCTTCTCGCGGTCACGCAACTTGTCCTGGACATCGCGGCGGATATTGCGTACTGCGACCTTGTGCTCATCCAACTTCTTATGAAGGAGTTTCACCATCTCACGGCGCCGCTCCTCATTGAGAGGGGGGATTGCCAGGCGGATCACCTGGCCATCGCTACTGGGATTGATCCCCAGATCGGACTTCTGAATCGCCCGCTCAATATCAGGGAGCAGCCTGCGGTCCCAGGGCTGGATCACCAACAAGCGTGGTTCTGGCGCAGAGATTGAAGCGAGCTGGTTAATTGGCGTGGGGACGCCGTAGTAATCGACCTGAATCCGTTCCACGAGGGCAGAACTGGCGCGGCCAGTGCGGATGCTCCCCAAGTCATGGCGGAGCGCCTCCACAGCTTTCTGCATCCGGCGCTCGGCATCTCCGAAAATATCATCTACCATAGCAATGCTCCCATCGTAAGGTACCTTGGATACGCACGCAGAGCCAGCGACAAACCAGGGTAGAGCCACTGGCGAGCAAGCCAGACAGCAGCCAGAAAGTCAGGGGCCTGGGCATATGGCAGGCAGATAGACAGGCAGACAGCCTGTCTGCGTTCAGGCGCGCTCACCAATAGCGCTCTCCTCAAGGTCATGAACGAGTGTCCCACGCTTCTCGCCACGCATAATCGCCTCCAGCGCACCAGGCTGATCGAGGTTGAAGACCACGATCGGCAAGCGATTATCCTTGCACAGAGAGATCGCGGTGCTGTCCATCACCTTGAGGCCCATATTGAGGGCGCGCATATAGCTTAATTCCTCGAACTTACGAGCGTTCGCATTGCGCATGGGATCATCATCGTAGACGCCATCGACCTTCGTAGCCTTCAGCAGCACCTGGGCATTCAGCTCAATGGCACGCAGGGCCGCCGCCGTGTCGGTCGTAAAGAACGGATTGCCACTTCCCGCCGCCAGAATGACCACGCGCCCCTTTTCGAGGTGGCGCACAGCGCGGCGGCGGATAAACGGCTCCGCCACCGGAGGCATCTCTATCGCAGTTTGCACGCGCGTGACCAGGCCGAGCTTCTCCATAGCATCCTGCATGGCCAGAGAATTCATCACTGTGGCCAGCATACCGACATAGTCGGCGGTCGCGCGATCCATGCCTGCGGCAGCGGCATCTGCCCCACGCCAAATATTGCCGCCACCGATGACCATTGCAACCTCGACCCCCAGATCGTGGACGCGCTTGACCTCAGCCGCGATTCGGCGGACCGCCACCGGATCGATGCCAATGCGCGGCTCACCGGCTTCCGAGGTATGGCGGGGGCCCAGCGCCTCACCGCCTAGCTTGAGCAGGATGCGCTGATATCGCAAGGACGCAGCCATCTGAGATTCAGCCATCTTCTCTTCTACTCCCATGCGCTTTTCGTGGGGGAACAGCCCCGGCCCTGTACTGCCCGAGGCTGGCGCGTGGCGCTCTCAGCCAGCGACCAGAGCAGGCAGACAGGGGAAGAAGAGAGGCCGGCCCCCGATAGGCAAGGCCGGAGTGGGAGCGGATGCTACACCGGCCCCCCAGGACAGGCGGTCGCCCGGAGCGCATCTCGCTCGCCTCCAATTCCACACATAGCATAGCACGCCACAAGACAAGCCAGGAAGTGCCGCTTCCTTCCCTACCCTATTCGCCCAAGGCAAAGCGACAGAAGCGGCGAATCACGATGTTCTCCCCGGTTTCCGCAATGGCCTTGCGTACCAGGTCGCCCACCACCTGGCTCTCATCCCGAATCCAGGGCTGCATCATCAGCACCTGCTCGCCGAAGAGCTTCTTGAGCTTGCCCTGAATGACCTCCTCACGCTTGTGTTCCGGTACACGAGCCATCGAGGGGTCCTCAAGCAGTTGCTGACGAGCCTGGTCGATCACCTCGGCAGGCACATCCTCGTAATTCACATACTTTGGATTGGTGCCAGCAATCTGCAGAGCCAGCTCATTGGCCAATTGGCGAAAGCTCTCGCTGCGTGCAACGAAGTCCGTACTGCAGTTCAGCTCCAGCAGAACCCCCACACTGTTGTTGTGGTGGACATAGGAGAAGACGCCGCCCTGCTTGGTCTCGCGACCGGCGGCAATCATCTTCTCCGCCTTGCGGCTGGCCTTCGCATTGAGGATCTTGATGGCCTCCTCCCACGACTGCGCCTCCTCCAGCGCGCTCTTGCAATCGGCAAAGGTCGCCCCAGTCTCCTCACGCAACCTCTTCACATCGGCAGCAGCATAATTCATAAGGGTGCTTCTCCTTCAGCGTACTCTGATAGCATACTCAGGTTTCAGTCTGACTGACAATGACTCTCGGTCACTCGTAGACGGTTTCGAGTGCTTGACAGCTGCGGTACAGTAGGATTCTGGGCTTTGTACGGCCCGTGTACGGCCCGTTAGCCACCCTGGCCCCAAGAATCCCCGTTTGAGTTTCCCCCACCAGTCCACGCCGCCAGGCCAGACGGCATAGAGAGGACCTGGCACCCACCACGGCCAGCGCCAGGAGGCGAGAAACCTTGCTGTCTTTCCGGTCTGGCACACGTGTGGTCACCAGGTCCATATCCCACCCAAGTCTCATGGCAGCTCAGCGCGCAAGCCGGCCATCGACATCTGGCGCACGCAGGCTGTCCGTGCCGGTCCCGATAGACCTGGAGCACGCGGGATAATAGAGAGAAGAGAAGAACAGGTTCGTTACTAATGAATCCAGCCCGCCCGCCGGGCCACCTGCCTTGCCCCCATCTTCCTTGCTGGCCGTTAGGAACCGCCTGCCGCCCCCTACAGACAACCTGCCCGGGGCAGTGTCACGTTTCACTTAGCCAGCCAGCCAGCCAGCTACTACCACCACCGGCGAACCAGCCGGGGAGGCTGTTCTGCCTGGTCAAGCGTTGCAGCTCTTGAGGCCATCGAGGCCCTCACACGCTCCTCCCTCCTCACAGTGCCTGGACCGAGAGAGGAGGCAAGCGAAGGGCATGCAGGCACAAGCACAGATAGCCGCGCCTCGCCAGCCGAAGATCAGCTGGTGGGCGAGAGCAGGGTAAGCAGCACAGCAATGCAACCAGATCACGAACAAACGAACGAACGACAAGCGGCAGGATGGGACAAACTCGTAGGGGAGCAAGATGGCACTAGGATTCTCTGGCCACCAGCTCAGGCTCAGAGGCATTCGATGAACTCTCGACCTCACCCGCAGGGGCCGCGGCTTCACGCTCGCGCTGAGACGAGCCAGCACCAGAGGCCGAGGTCTCCACCGCCTCCGTCTGGACAGCTCCTTCTTCACCTGAAGCTGCCACGCCCTCGACAGGGGCCTCGCTATCCTTCTGCTGTGCCTCCAGCTCGCGGCGTCCTTCAATCACCGCATCAGCAATCTTGGAGCAGAGGAGGCGGACAGCGCGAATGGCATCATCGTTAGCCGGAATCGGATAGTCAATCTCGTCGGGATCACAGTTCGTATCAGCCAGGGCCACAATGGGGATCTCCAGACGACGGGCCTCCAGGACAGCAGTATGCTCCTTGCGAGTGTCGATGATGAAGACCGCTCCGGGCAGGCGACGCATGTCCTTGATGCCTCCCAGGATACGCTCCAAGCGCTCCAAATCATCCTGCAGACGCTGGGCCTCTTTTTTGGGCAGACGCTCGAATTCGCCCCGCTCGCGCCGTGCCTCCAGCTCGCGGAGATAGCGGATGCGCCCTTGAATGGTCTGGAAATTGGTGAGCATCCCACCCAGCCAGCGCTGGTTGACATAGAACATTCCACAGCGCCTGGCTTCCTCCGCCACCGCCTCCTGAGCCTGCTTCTTCGTCCCGACGAACAACAGAGTCTCACCGCTGGCAGCCAGTTCCTTCACAAACTTGTAGGCCTCGTTGAGGCGCGCCACCGTTTGCTGAAGGTCGATGATATGGATGCCATTGCGCTCCATGAAGATGAAGGGCTTCATTTTGGGGTTCCAGCGCCGCGTCTGGTGCCCAAAATGAACGCCAGCTTCCAGAAGCTGTTTCATCGAGATAATGTTGGCCAAAAAACAGATCCTCCCTTTTACCTCCGCTCTCCTCCTATCGGCGAAAGGGTTCCCCTTGCTCGCTCCTTGCGCTGCACAGCTTCCTGGTTGCCTGGTCTGCTGGTTCGCTCGTTCGCTCGCGCCCCTCCCCTCGCCACACCGGTGCCAGGGCTGTTCAGGGTTCGAGGTACGAGGGTATCGGGGCACCAGGGAAACGCCGATCAGAGAGCGTGTGTACTTGATGAATAAGACAACGCTACACGTGCCTTAACCCGCAGGAACCCTCGCTCCTGCTAACTTGCAAGTATAGCATAGGTTGCAGATGGACGCAAGCAAGATTTCCCGGACTGTCTCCTCTCTACCTCTCCCCTCTCTTCCCCAGACCTTCCCGCCCAACCACGCTTTTAGCCTCTGCTTCTTGGAGGCTACAGTACAGTGTAATGTGTACACATATTCGCTTATGTGTGCTTTCCTATCTGGCACACGTGCATATTTGCTTCTATACTGAGAGGACTTAAGACTGTACAGGAGGCAGAAAGGGTTACACGATGATTAGAGTCCTACTGGCAGATGATCATACTTTGATTCGACGTGTCGTGCGTGAGATTCTGGAGCGAGCCGGTGATATCGAAGTGGTGGCCGAGGCCTGCACTGGCCGCGAGGCCGAGGCCCAGGCCAGTGAAACCCACCCGGATGTTGCATTGATGGACCTGGACATGCCAGAATGTGATGGTTTCGAGGCAACAGAGCGGGTGCTTGTCTGCTCGCCGGAGACACGTGTGGTTATCCTGACAGCTTCGCAGCAGGAACAGCTGGCCCTGCTCGCCATCCAACGTGGAGCCATTGGCTACCTGACCAAGGACATCGAGCCAGAGACGCTGGTGGCAGCCATCCACTCCGCCGCGCGCAATGAGATCTCAATCCCTGGCCCCCTGGCCACGCGCGTGCTGGCACACTTGCGCACATTGACTCTCAGCGGCAAGATCCGCGAAGTTCCTCCAGCTGATTTCTCCCAGGGCGCGGCCAGTCGCGCTTTCTATTATAAGGTCCAGCAGCGGCTCCACGGTTCAGCGCTGAACCTGCCCAATCTCTCGCGCCCCCTGACGGAGCGCGAAATCGAGGTTCTGGACCTGATCCGTAAAGGCCGCAAGAACCGAGAAATTGCTCAGGAACTCAATATAGCGGAATCAACAGTACATAAGCACATTCAGAATATTTTTGAGAAGCTCCATGCTCGTAGCCGCACCGAGGCCATTTATCTACTCAGTTCGCGTAACTGAGGGTGGTTGCTGCCTCTCATGTCCAGCAAGCAGATTCCTGCTTGCTACCATGCTGCCGCTCTCGCGTTCCTCGCTGTGGCTGAGGGCAGAGAAGATTCGTCTGCCCTCAGCCCGGAGGTGGGGCCCGTCCCCGTCACCGTTCACTCAGGCCGAGGCCGGGCTGCTGTGCGCCGTGGCGCCGAGCAGCTCGCGAACGACTTCCTTAATGTGAGCGCTGGAGAGGCCATACAACTCTTTGAGGATGGAGGGCGCTCCGTGCTCAACCAGACGATCGGGGAAGCCGATGAGTTTGACGTGGACATCGTGGCAGCTCTCGCGGGCCAGGAGTTCAAGCACAGCGCTGCCGAAGCCTCCCGCCACCATATGGTCTTCAATGGTGACCAGGTGCCGCGTCGCACGCGCCAGGGCCAGAATGAGGTCCTCGTCTAGCGGCTTGGCCCAGCGCGCGTTGACAACTGCCACGCTCAGCCCCTCTTCTCGCAGCTCTGTGGCCGCCTGCTCGGCAAGCTCGACGGTGGTACCATAGGCGAGCAAGGTGCACTGGCAGCGCTGGGCCTCTGCCAGAGTCGCTGGCGTGAGCAGCTCGGCTTTACCGATCTCCAGGAGGCGTAGCTCTTTGTCCAGCGCTACCCCACGCGCCTTACCACGTGGATAACGCAGGCAGACCGGTCCCTCCATAGACAGGGCGGTATAGAGCATGTGGCGCAGCTCGTTTTCATCGCGAGGAGCCATGACCTTCATATTGGGAATCATCCGCATAAAGGCGATATCAAAGAGGCCGTGCTGCGTGGGGCCGTCCTCTCCGACAATCCCGGCGCGGTCCATGGCAAAGACAACATGCAGGTTCTGCATGCAGATATCGTGGATGACCTGGTCAAAGGCCCGCTGCATGAAGGTGGAATAAATGGCAACTACCGGACGCAATCCGCCAACGGCCAGCCCTCCGGCAAAGGTTACAGCATGTTGCTCGGCAATGCCAACGTCGAAGTAGCGCTCGGGGAAACGCTGGTGCAACTTCTTCAAGCCTGTACCTTCGGCCATCGCCGCCGTAATGCCAACAATGGCCTGGTCGCGCTCGGCCAGCTCGACCAGCGTGTTCGCAAAGACCTCGGTATAGGTCGGGGGATCATTAGGATTCTTTTTAATGACGCCGGTGCGGTAGTCGAAGGCGCCAGGCCCATGCCACTTGGTGGCATCTTCTTCGGCAAAGGACCAACCTTTGCCCTTCTTGGTCACAACCTGAACAACGATCGGCCCTTCAATACGCTTGATATTTTCCAGGACATCGATGAGGAGAATGAGATCATGACCATCGAATGGTCCAAAGAATTTGAAGCCCAGCTCTTCGAAGATGGCTCCGCTCTTGCTGTGCAAGACAAACTGCTTAAAGCTGGTTTCAGCGCGCGCGGCAGCCTCCAGGGCAACATCCCCCACCACGGGCAGGCGCTCGATCGAACCTTTGGTCATCTCCCGTAAGCGCTGGTAGCCCGGCGAGGTCTGCACCCGTCGCGCTTTAGCCAGGACGGCGGCTATGGCGCCCACATTATCCGAGATAGATTTCTCGTTGTCGTTGAGAACGATAATAAGATTCTTCTTCAAGCTACCAGCGTTGTTGAGCGCTTCCAGCGCCATACCCCCAGTCAGGGCGCCGTCACCGATAACGGCCACGACCTTGAAGTCCTGGCCCTGCAGGTCACGCGCCACTGCCAGGCCCAGAGCGGCAGAGATGGAGGTGCTGGCATGGCTGGCACCGAAGACATCATAGGGACTTTCTTCGCGGCGGAGATAGCCCGACAGGCCTCCAAATTGGCGAATTGTGCGGAAGCGCTCGCGACGTCCAGTTAACAATTTATGCACATAAGCCTGATGGCCGATATCCCAGACAAGAAGATCATGGGGGGTGTTGAAGACGGTATGCAAGGCGAGTGTCAGCTCGACAACGCCCAGGTTGGGGGCAAGATGTCCCCCTCTCGTCGAGACAGTCTCGATGATTTCCTGACGAATCTCTTCGGCCAGCGTCTGCATCTCCGCCACGCTGAGCGAGCGGAGCTGAGCCGGGCTATCAATGCGATCCAGTATCCTTGCCAAGGCAGTCCTCCCACAGGAAAGCTTACCTCGTATTATAGGGCGCTACCGACAGGGAAAGAAAGGTCGCGATGCGACAGACGAATGCACCTGAAGCCTTGACAGGACAGCTGCTCATGCAAAAGGAGAAGGAGGCAGAGAGGACGGGAAGCTTCCCGGCGGTTGCTTGTGTGCTAGAGTCGCTCACGGTAGCGATCGGCCAGGATGGAGCCGGAAGACTCTTGACAGGGTTCCACTTTCTTCTTATCATGGCCTTTCGGAAAACATTTGGGACATCCGGGTGGGTTGGAGCGTTCCCGAGAGATCAACGCTCCCCCGCAAGGGGAGGTCCGTTTACGCGCTGAAATGATGGCAGGCGTGACCCGATGGACCGCTTGACGTTGCCTTTTCCTGCCGGTATACTGATCGCATTGGGGTGGAGGCGGCTCTCCTGCTTCCCTTCAGCTCTTTGTCTCCCATCAACCCTGTCCGTGCGTGGGAATGTCCCCCTTCAGCTCGTGAGGAAGCCAGTCGAGCTGAGTCAAACCAGCTAAGCAGTCATGAGGCCGGCAAACATCAGGGCTGAAGTAGCCCCGCAGCACAACACGCTAACAGGACCGAGGGAGGAAGGGGGGAGACGGTCAGCACGCCCAGTCCGGGGAGAGAGGCACCGGCAGTAGTGCCCAGGCGGCTTGCCGTCTGAAAGAACGGACATTACGGCGCTTTTGTCGTCATCTTCTGATACTGTTTTGAGGGAAAGGAGGCGGCGCTTCTCCCCAGATTCCTGGCGGGGGTTGCTGCGCCGCAGGTCCAATGACGAGGAAAGAGAGCGAAAAGGACACCGAACGTCCGCACTACTATTCTCAGTTCTGGCTCGATGTCGCCGCCGGACGCCGGGTGATCGGCAGCTCCAAGACCACCGAGGAGAGCGAGACGGGTGAGCGGGGCGAACGCGACTCCCAGGAGTCAGGGGCTGCACGAAAGCCGGCTCGCGGCAGTCACATACCCAGTAGCGAAAGCCGCGAGCAGGAGGAGCTTCGCGCTTCTCAGGCGGAAACGCTAACAGCTCAGACCCATCAGTCCGAGGTCACGGCGCCCGCGGCTCCGCCTGCAGCGGCGTCCCCGGAGGAGACCTTCGTCCCCGAAGAGGAGATCTCAGCCGTCGAGGAGGACGAGGAGAGCGCGGAAGCCGATCATGAGGATGAGGAGCTGCTAGAGGAAGAAGAGTCTCTGGACATTTCTCCAGAGGAGGAGGAGGAATACGCGGAAGAGGAGGAGCTAGAGCCGGACTTCGAGGAAGAGGAGGAGTTTTTCGACGAGGAAGAGGAGGAGGAGGAGGATGAAGACCTCTGGCCCGGCGGCAAAGGTAAGAAGAAGCAGCCCAAACCTGGCCGTCAGTCCAAGCCCGCCAAGCGTCCAAAACGTGAGACACGCCGCGGCTACTAGACCGACTGCCAGGATACGCAGTACTGCATGCTGACTGGACTGGAATAGCAAGGAAGAGAAGAGGCTTTCTAAGAGCTTCCTCTCCATCTGGGTGAGCTCGCTCTTGCCACGCCAGTCCGATCCCAGCCAGGAAGAGCCAGGAGACAGTTTTTCTGCTCCTGGCCTTTTTTGTTGATGCCTCCTCTGCTTGCTTCGAGCCTCTCGGGCTTTCACTGATCCGTTCTGCGGCTATCTTCACTTCAGATCAAGGGTAAATGCCGCGAATCTGAGTGGCCTCAGCCACTCGTGAAATGGCCAGCATGTTGGCCGCCAGCCGCAGATCGCAATGATATTGTTCAGCTTTCTCGACTACCGCTGCAAAGGCCCGATTCATAATAATCTCTAACTTCTGAGTGATTTCTTCAACGCCCCAGAAAAAGCTCTGGAGGTCTTGCACCCACTCGAAGTAGCTGACCGTGACGCCGCCGGCATTGGCAAGAATATCCGGGATGACAATGATACCCTTGCGCCCGAGAATCCTGTCCGCCTGGGGAGTCGTCGGGCCGTTGGCTGCCTCAGCTATGATGCGCGCCTGGATACGACCGGCATTGGCCTCGGTGATGACGCCCTCGGTCGCCGCCGGGATCAGGATATCACAAGGAATTTCCAAAACCTGCTGAGGGCTGATCTGCTGGGCTGCGGGGAAACCAACGACACTGCCCCGCTCCTGCTTGTGTCGAAGCACCGCAGCAGGGTCCAGCCCGGCCTCGTTGTAGATGCCACCCCGGGTATCGCTGACCGCTACGATCTTGCAGCCCTCACGGTGGAAGAGACGAGCCGCAATAGAGCCAGCATTGCCGAATCCCTGAATGCTGACGCGCGCTCCGCGCAGGGGCATGCCAACCCGACGCGCCGCCTGGCGGGTGACAAAGAGCACCCCCATCGCCGTAGCATCGTTGCGCCCCTCGCTTCCTCCAATGGAGAGCGGCTTGCCCGTGACAACAGCAGGAATAGAGAAGCCCTCGTGCATCGAGTAGGTATCCATAATCCAGGCCATGACCTGGGGATTGGTATTGACATCGGGCGCCGGAATATCGCTGTGAGGGCCAATGATAATCGAGATCTCGGTCGCATAGCGGCGCGTCAGCCGCTCCAGCTCGCCCGGACTCATGGTCTTCGGGTCACAGATAACCCCCCCTTTGGCCCCCCCATAGGGGATGCCAACTACTGCACACTTCCAGGTCATCCACATGGCCAGCGCCTTGACCTCGTCCAGAGTCACATCAGGACTGTAACGAATGCCACCTTTGGCAGGCCCGCGATTCACGTTGTGCTGTACGCGATAGCCGGTAAAGGTCTTGATCCGGCCATCATCCAGGCGTACAGGAAAGTTGACTGTCAGCTCGCGCTTGGGCTTGCGCAGAATCTCTCGCATGTCCTCCGAGAGATTGAGCCGATCGGCGGCCTCTTCAAATTGCTGCACAGCCATTTCATAGGGGTTAATACGGGTCTCGCGAGAGGACTTCACGTCGTTGTGCAGGTCCACGTTCTTGCTCCTTTTTCCGTATTTTGCAGCTGATGGCAGCTGATGCAGCCAAGATCTCAGGTTTACCCCACCGGCCTCTTTTGGTCTTGCAGTCCGGTCTGACTGCCAGGGCCGGTCAAGCTCGCTCAGGCAGTGGGGGGTGTCTCATCAAGCTTGGCCCGCAAGAGTTGCTGGACAAGATCGGCCTTGGCCTGACCGCGAGTGCGCTTCATAATCTGGCCGACCAGATACTGAGCGGCGTTGGTCTTACCCGAGCGGTAATCGGCCACGATCTTGGGGTTCGCCTCAATGACCTCAACGATGATGCGCTCCAGCGCCTGCGGGTCGGTAATTGGCGGCTGGATGCCCTTGCGCACCACGATGGTCTCTGGCAGCTCACCGCTGACAAAGGCCTCCTCGAGGACCTCCTTCGCCTGCTTGCCAGTAATGCGCTGGCGATCGAGCAGATCCAGGAGATTCACCAGTGCCGCCGGCTTCAGCGGGCAAGACGCAGGGGCGATATCATGCGCATGGAGCAGGCGGACAACCTCGCTCAGGAGCCAGTTGCTGGCCGTGCGCGCACGGGCCTGGCGGTCCTGGACATGAGAGGAAAGGGCCATTACCTGATCGAAGTAGTCGCCGAGGGCTTTCTCTTCTGTGAGAATATCGGCATCCTGAGCCGAGAGGCTATAGTCGCGCTGGTAGCGCAGCCGGCGAGCATCGGGCAGCTCAGGCAGGCGCGCGCGCAATTCCTCGACCCATTCACGGCTGATTACCAGCGGCGGCAGGTCTGGCTCAGGGAAGTAACGATAGTCATGAGCATATTCTTTGCTGCGCTGCGGCACTGTCACCCCCCGGCTCTCGTCCCAGCCGCGCGTTTCCTGCTGAATAGCTCCACCGGCCCGCAGCACCTCGATCTGGCGACGAGCCTCATATTCAAGGGCCTGCTGCAGGGCCTTGAAGCTATTCATATTCTTGATCTCGGTCTTCACCCCTAGCGCCTGCTGGCCGCGGGGACGGACCGAGATATTGGCATCGCAGCGTAGGCTCCCCTCTTCCATGCGCCCCGAAGAGACTCCCAGGTAAACCAGAATCTCGCGCAGCTTCTGCATATAGAGCCGCGCTTCCTCGGGGCTGCGCATATCCGGCTCACTGACGATTTCAATGAGTGGGGTACCGGCACGGTTAACATCGACGAGGCTGTAGCCATCCCGATGCAGGAGCTTGGCAGTATCTTCCTCCAGATGAACGCGCGTGATACCGATGCGCCGCACCTGCCCATCGTGCTCAATCAGAAGATAGCCATTGCGACTGAGCGGAAGATCGTACTGGGAAATCTGGTACCCCTTCATCAGATCAGGGTAGGGATAGTTCTTGCGGTCGAATTTGGAATACTCGGGAATACTGCAGTTGAGGGCCAGCGCCGTCATGATGGTGTAGGCCACCGCCTGGCGATTGATGACCGGCAACACGCCCGGCATCCCCATACAGATGGGGCAGACATGCGTGTTGGGAGCGGCGTTGGCGTAGTCGGTGCTGCAGGAGCAGAACATCTTGCTCCGCGTGGTGAGTTGAGCATGAACTTCGAGGCCGATGACAACCTCGTATTCGGTGGTCACCTCGGTATGAGCAGGTACAGCCATCTTTCCCAACCTTCCTGAAAGCTTCTTCAGCGTCACTGTCACCCGTTAGTCTAGCCCTTTCCCCTGGATTCGTCAACTGGGTAGCCGTGCCAGGCCCAGCCACGACTCAACGCTGCCCGGGCAGGCCGCCAGGCCGTTGCTTCGGGACAAACAGGCAGGAAAGAGGCACCGGAGTCCTTGCCAGATACGGATGACTCTGGTATACTGAAGGCACCAACATCGTGGGACGTCTTGCGCCGAAACGCAAGCTTCCCTTGATAAATCCAGGAAATGCCTTTTGTACTGCTTCGCACGAGAGAACTGTTGCTGAGATTCAAAGGCACGGTGCCCTCCTCTTGTAGAGAAGAGGAGACGATGCGCTACCACGACACGAGGCACACCAGCGAGCGGATGAGGAGAATGACCACCTATGTCCCTGATTAATATGGCCAAACGCGAGATCATTTGTAAGCTCGTCTACTATGGCATTGGTCTGTCTGGCAAGACAACCAACCTGCACTATATCTATCAAGCAGTCGATCCCCGTGATGTAGGTGAGATGGTCTCGATCGATACCGAGACAGAGCGTACCCTCTACTTCGATCTGCTGCCGTTGGAGCTGGGCAAGGTCAATGGCTTCTCAATCCGTTTCCAGCTCTATACCGTGCCCGGTCAGGTGCTCTACCAGCAGACACGGATCTCGGTGCTGAAAGGGGCCGACTGCGTGATCTTCGTGGCCGATTCTCAGGCCAGTAAATTGCAGGAAAATATCGAAAGCTGGAACGAGCTTCAGGAACAGCTCCGCCGCATGAATAAGAATATCACTGAGTTCCCGCTGGTGATGCAGTGGAATAAGCGCGACTTGCAGGATATTCTGCCAGTGTCGGTGCTGGAACAGTACCTGAACCCGTACCGCGTCCCTAGCTTCGAGGCCGTCGCTGTCACCGGCTACGGCGTGATCGAATGCCTGCGCGTCGCCATCAACGCGACCCTTCGCCGCCTCGAACGTATCTAGCCCAGCCTGCCACCGGCGCGTCTCTACACTACGCGCGCGCGCTCGCTCCGCCCTCCTCTGTGGCAAGGAGTCGCCACTTCTCTTCTGACTGGCAGGATGGCCCGACCTTTTTTTCAGCAACTCTTTCTCCCTGTGCTTCTTCCACCGCCTATGTAGAGCAACTTTGTTCCTGTCTTAGTCGTTGTTCATCGACGGTTCTCTGTGTATAATACGGCAAAACCTGGTTTGGTTGCTTTCTCCTTCTCTACGAAGGGGAATTTGGCCTTCCCCTCCCTCTGTGGATGAAAGGCCATCACCGCGAGGCGCCCTGGACAACAAATGTTGGGCCGCCCGTTCGATCGATCGACTGTCTCGCTGCGAGGTTCTTATGGAGTCTATCCGTGTCATCATCGTTGATGAGCAGCCGCTGTTCCGCGAAGGAATTCGCTATACGCTTGAGCACCTGGGCCAGTGCACTGTGGTGGGCGAGTCGACTCAGCCCGCCGAAATTCTGGCACTGGCACGCGATCCAGGAGCCGAGGTGATCCTCCTGGATGCCGGCCTCAAGAGCGCTGACGCCCTTGAGCTCGCTCGCCAACTCCGCCAGCTGGCCCCCCAGCTGGCCATCATGATCCTTACTCCTTCCGAGGATGAGGAGCGCCTCTTTCAATCGATCAAGGTGGGCGCCGCGGCCTACTATACCCGCAATATCTCACCCGAGGAGCTGATCGAGGCCGTGCAACGAGTGAATCGCGGTGAGTATCTGATTAACGACGAGGTGCTGGCTCGACCTCAGATCGCCAGCCGTGTTTTGCAGTCGTTGCGCGAGCTGCCAGTGGCTCCTCACAATGGTACCGATGAGAGCGACGGCCAAGAGAGCTATTCCCCACTCTCTAGCCGCGAAATCGAGATTCTGGACTACATCGCCCGTGGGAATAGTAATAAGGAGATCGCTAAGTCTTTGAAGATTAGCGATCAAACAGTGAAAAACCATATTACATCGATTCTTAAGAAGCTGGCGGTGAACGATCGCACCGCCGCCGTGGTGCATGCTCTACGCCACGGCTGGATCAAGATCCAGGATACGTAAGGCCAGGAGAGAGGAGAAAAGGCTACCGACAGCTGTGGCCAGCCAGTCAGGTCCACAGGCTCAGAAGTACCTTGCCGCTCTTGGCGTCAAGAAACAGGTAAAAGTCATAACTTGAGCGCGGGAATGGTGTGGGATCAACAGAGGCATCAGCGGGCTGCAGCGGTACCTGCTCATAGATGATCATCCAGGCTGGGACATTTTCGATCTGGGTCCGGTTGCTCGTGCGAGGAATGTAGGTTAGGAGGACATAGCGGGCAAGGACTTTCTTGGCTTTGCTGGCTGTTTCGGGCTCCCACTGGCTCGCCAGCAGGAGGGCCTCCTCCTGACTCAGGCTGGGTGGCTGGGAGGGTGTACCCAGAATGACGCCCGCAGTGTAGAGGGCGGGCAGCTGGACAGCCGATGCTTGACTTGTCTGAGCCAGGTGGGGAACGAGTAGCTTCAGCCCCCCTTGAGGGTGCCTGAGCAGGAGAATAAAGCAACCCAGACCGATCAGCAGCAGCAGCGCCCCAACGAGGCCGCTGATCTTCCAGGTGCCCGATTGGATGCGCTGTTGTCGCCTCATGCCGACACCTTTTCTCCTTCCTCTCAAGAGGTGTGCCTGGACTGCCCTGCTCTGCCTGGAGAGCACTGGTGGGCTGGTCGGCTACGATCCGCTCGCTGACAAGCAGGTTAGCTGAGGCACTGGTGGGTCTGGCGCTCGCCAGTGCCGTCGCCGCCAGGCTCAAGCTTTCAGTTCACCTCGCATTGCCAAGTATAGTCGAAGACGCCTGGCAAAAACAAGCCTCTGACAGCGGAAGGGGGCGCACCCCTCAAGCAATATGCCATAATGAGAATGGGAAGAAGAGGAGGAAGCAGCCAGGTTGAGCCTGTCTCTGGCTGACAGGCCCTGCCTGCGTCTCTGGACCCGCGCGTACAGGAGCTGACGAGCAGAGCGGGAACCCAAGGAGCAAGCTGGGGGGACCTGCGCTTGCCGGCTGTGGTACCCTGAAACAAGTCTCGCCTGGTGGCGAGCGATCAGTCTCGGTGGCCTTTGATCACTCGCCGGGCCACGGGCCACAGGTAACAAGACGATGACACAGCCCAAAGGCCAGTCCAGTAAGCGAAGAAAGGGAGCTTGATTTCCGTGAAAGTATTCGGACGCATGACCGTTTTCCCCATCATGCCCGCCCGGATTAGCCGCCTCTATGAGCTTGCTTACAATCTGTGGTGGAGCTGGCACCCCGAAGCCAGCGCGCTCTATAGCTCGCTCGACCCCGAGCTATGGGAGGCGGTTGGTCACAATCCTGTCCACTTTCTGAGCGAGGTGCGACCACAGTATTTAGAGAAGGCCGCCCATAATCCTCAGTATCTGCAGGTCTATGATCGTGTGCTGGAGGAATTCGATCGCTATATGCATCCGGCCCCGGGCAGCACCTGGTTCGCCCGCACCTATCCTGAGCTGGAGCAGTGCGTGATCGCGTACTTCTCGGCTGAGTTTGGCCTCCATGAGGCGCTGCCTATCTATTCCGGTGGCCTTGGCATCCTGGCCGGGGACCACTGTAAGGAGGCGAGCGACCTGGGTCTGCCGCTGGTAGGCGTGGGCTTCCTCTATCCCCAGGGCTATTTCCGGCAGAGCATCACGCGCGAGGGCATCCAGGAGGCTTTCTACGATAAGTTGATCTTCTCCCAGGTGCCAGCAGCTCCAGCCTGTGGCCCCGATGGCAATGAGGTGTTGATCAGTGTCGATCTGCCGGGGCGACGCATCCATGCAAAGGTCTGGCGCGTCCAGGTGGGTCGTATTCCGCTCTATCTGTTGGATACCGATGTCGAACCAAATGCTCCCGCCGACCGTGAGCTGGCGGCCCGCCTCTATGGGGGCGACCGCGAGATGCGCATTTCTCAGGAGATTGTCCTGGGCATTGGGGGAGTGCGCGCTCTGCGAGCTTTGGGCATTGCTCCGGCTGTCTGGCATATCAACGAGGGTCACGCCGCTTTCCTCAATCTGGAGCGCTGCCGCGAGCTGGTCGCCTGCGGGCTGACTTTCCGCGAGGCGCGCGAGGTCGTGGCTGCCAGCTCACTCTTCACTACCCACACGCCGGTACCAGCGGGCAATGATACATTTAGCTACGACCTGATCGACAAGTATTTCAATACCTACTGGGGTCAGCTTGGCCTTTCGCGCGAGCAGTTTCTGGAGGTGGCCCGCGAAGATCATGGCTGGGGGCCGACCTACGGGATGACGGTGCTGGCACTGCGGCTGACTGGACAGCATAATGGAGTGAGCAAGCTCCACGGCGCGGTCTCGCGCCGGATGTGGCAGTTTCTCTGGCCAGGCGTCGATCCCGATGAGGTGCCCATCGATTCGATCACCAACGGCATCCATACCCTTTCCTGGGTGGCTCCCGAGATGAATGCCCTTTTCCAGCGCTACCTGGGACCGGATTGGGCGGAGCACGTCGATGAGCCAGATCTGTGGAATCGCGTGCTGGAGATCCCCGATGAGGAGCTCTGGCAGGTCCATCTGCAACGTAAGCGCCTGCTGGTCGACTACGTGCGCCGCCGCTTAAAACAGCAGCATCTGCGCCTGGGCGAGGGCCCGCTGCAGATGGCTGAGTTCGAGCGTATGCTTGATCCCGAGGCCCTCCTGATTGGCTTTGCCCGCCGCTTTGCTACCTATAAGCGGGCTACGCTGCTCTTCCGCAATCTGGAACGCTTGAAGCGCATTATGAATAATCCTGAGCGCCCGGTGCAAATCATCTTTGCGGGCAAGGCCCACCCAGCCGATGAACCCGGCAAGGCGCTGATCGAGCAGGTCTATCGCATCTCTCGTAGCGACGACTTCCGCGGCAAGGTCATCTTTCTGGAAAACTACGATATTGATATGGCACGCTATCTGGTAGCAGGAACCGATCTCTGGCTGAATAATCCGATTCGCCCTCACGAGGCCAGCGGTACCAGCGGCCAGAAGGCAGCTTTGAACGGGCAACCCAACTGCAGCGTCCTCGATGGCTGGTGGGCCGAAGCCTATAACGGGCGCAACGGCTGGGCCATCGGCGAGGAGCGCGAGTATCACAATCCCGAGATTCAGGATGAGGCCGATAGCCTGTCGCTCTACGCTCTCTTGGAAGGGGAGATCATCCCTACCTACTACGAGCGCGATCTGGCCAACAGCGGCCTGCCTCATCGCTGGATCAGCTATATGAAAGAAGCTATTCGGTCCTGCGCCCCCCACTTCAGTACGCGACGGATGGTCAAGGAATACACGACGCGCTTTTATGTCCCCCAGATTCAGCAGGGCCAGCGAGTCGAGCAGAACGCCTATGAGCTGGCCCGCTCCCTGGCCCAGTGGAAAGAGCGCATTCAACAGCGCTGGGAGAGCCTGACCCTGTACGTCGAGGGTCGACGCGAGGGTCAGCTCAGCCTGGGCGAGAGTATCGAGGTGCGAGCCTGGGTACGCGCGCAAGAGATTACGCCAGATGATCTGCTGGTCGAGCTGGTCTACGGTGAGAGCGGTGACGGTGAGCAGGTCTCTCATCAACGGGCTATTCCCATGCAGTATCGCCATCAGGAACAAGATGGCTCGTATCGCTATGAAGCTCGCTTCCAGCCGGAGGAGAGCGGTAGTCTGGTCTATGGGGTGCGCGTGTTGCCCAACCATCCGCTGCTGGCGGACAAGCACGATATGGGTCTGGTGCGTTGGGCCTGAGTTGTCAATCTGCCTGGTCTCTTTGCTTTGGCCAATGAAAACGGGCGGCGCTGGCAGTGCCGCTAGAGGAGAATCCGCCCTACGCCATGAGAAGCATGTACGCTCAACTGTTTCAATCCCTTAGCATTGGGCCGCGCGAGGCGCGCAATCGCCTGATTTTTGGGAGCCACACGACCAATCTCGCCCGCCAGCATTTGCTGAGTGAGCAGCACGGCAATTACTACGCCAGCCGGGCCGAAGGAGGAGTTGGCAGCATCGTGCTGGAGGAGCACATCGTGCATCCCTCCGATCGGCCCTACGAGGCTGCCTTGCTTGGTTACTTACCCGAAACGCCAGCGGCCCTGGCCAGGGTGAGCGCTCGTGTGCGCGCTGCTGGAGCGTTGACGCTGGTTCAGCTGAACCATAACGGTCAGCAGGGGGTAAGTGATCATCATCAGCGCGAGCTGTGGGCCCCCTCCGCCGTGCCCGATGTGGCCACGCGCGAGGTGCCCAAGGCGATGGAGCTGGAGGATATTCGCGCTGTGATCTCCGGCTTCGCCCTGGTTGCCCAGCACGCTGTGCGCGGTGAGGCCGATGGAATAGAGCTACAGGTCTCTGACCGCTCGCTGCTGCGTCAGTTCCTGTCGCCACTGACCAATCAGCGCAGTGACGCTTATGGAGGCTCACTAGAGAATCGCCTGCGCTTCTTGCAGGAGACCATCGAGGCCGTGGCCGCCGTCCTGCAGGGGCGCTTTGTTCTGGGGGTGCGTCTCTGCGTTGATGAGCTGGCACCGTGGGCCGGGCTTACCCCGGAGCAGGGGGTCGAGATTGCGCGCCGCTTAGCCGAGACCGGTCGGGTGCACTATCTGACGGTGACGATGGGGAGCATCTTGAGCACCCACCTGTTCCCTTTCCACGCTTCAATGCATGTCGCCCCAGGTTATACAGTCGCGCTGGCGGCAGCCGTGAAGGAGGCGGTCGCTATTCCTGTTTTTGCCGCTGGTCGCATTATGGACGCGGAGCAGGCGGAGGCAATTATAGCAGCAGGCCAGGCCGATGGAGTTGAGATGATTCGGCCCCTGATCGCCGATCCCGCCTTGCCGCGTCTGGCTCAAGAGGGCAAGGCGGAGCGCGTGCGGCCTTGTCTGGCCTGTAACCAGGGCTGCCAGGTACGTGGCCTGCTCAACGCGGCTCTCAGCTGTAATGTTAACCCTGATGTCCTGCAGCCCTGGCCCGCCTCTCTTTCTCCAGACAGCGAGCCAGCTGCTGCAAGCCACCAGAGCCAGAGCCAGCTTTCTCCAGGCAAGACGCCCTCGCTGAGCGAAGCCTTTGTGGTTGTGGGGGCGGGCCCAGCAGGATTGGAAGCGGCGCGCACCGCTGCTCTGCGCGGGCGACGGGTTGTCATCTTTGAGCGGGCGCCGGAGCCAGGGGGGGCGGTCGCCCTGGCAGCACGAGCTCCGGGACGTGCCTCACTGCGCCGCATCATCGATTATCTGGTGGGCGAATGCGAGCGTCTAGGGGTCGAGCTGCGTACTGGCATCACTGTGAGCGCCAGCTGGCTCCTGGAGCAGCGTCCTGGCGCAGTGCTTGTGGCCACAGGAGCGAAAGCAGGTCAGGGGTTGCTGCCGATTCCTGGCCATGATCTTCCCCATGTGCTGGATGTGCGCCGTATCCTGCAGGGTGAACGAGTGCCTGGCACGGGCCAGCACGCCGTGGTGATCGATGAGACGGCCTCACATGCTGTGCTCTCAACCGTGGAGCTGCTGGCCAATGAGGGGTGGCAG